>DASVBI010000062.1:0-3730 GCA_036375915.1 Terriglobales bacterium
GCTTCACCTTCGATATAGTCAAAATAGATGTTGGCCGTGTTGGGCACGCGCGGGGCGCCGCCGCCGTTAACCTCAGCCGCATTGACCGCCGCCAGCACACCGGCCTGCAGGCGACTGCGCAGCTCGGCGATTTGTTGCACACTGCCGTCGCTCAATCCACGCAACGCAATTTCCGCCGCCTTGCCCAGGGCAACTATGGCGGGAACATTTTCGGTACCGGCACGGCGCGAGCGCTCATGGCTGCCGCCGTAGAGCAGCGGTTGCAGGTGCGTTCCCTTGCGCACGTATAGCGCGCCAATGCCCTGGGGCGCATGCATCTTGTGCCCGGAGATGGAAAGCAAATCGCAGCCGAGGCGCTTCACGTCTATGGGCGCCTTGCCTGCCGCCTGCACGGCGTCGGTATGGAGGTAGACGTCCGCCTCAGCGGCAATACGGCCAATCTCTTCCACTGGCTGCAGCACGCCGGTCTCGTTGTTGGCCATCATGATGCTGATGAGGCGCGTGTTGGGGCGCAGCGCCCGGCCCACGTCATCAGGATTGACCCGCCCCTGGCCGTCCACCGGAACGTAAGTGACCTCGCAGCCCATTTCCTGCAGGCGCTTGCCGGAATTCAGCACCGCGTGGTGCTCGATGGTCGAGGTAATCAGGTGGTCGCCGGGCTTGACCAGGCCGAAGATGGCGAGATTGTCGGCCTCGGTGCCGCCGCTGGTGAAGACCACTTCGGAAGCGCGGCAGCCGAGCAGCGTCGCCACCGACTCGCGCCCCCGCTCCACCGCCGCCCGGGTCTCCTGGCCGTGATGATGGATGGAGGAGGCATTGCCAAAGCGCTCGTTGAAATAAGGGCGCATCGCCTCCAGCACCTCCGGCAGCACCGGCGTGGTGGCGTTGTTATCGAAATAAATGCGGCGAAGGGACCCCACGGCTCTATTCTAACGCGAGGGAGCTAAGTTGGTGGAAGCTAAGTATTTAGCACTCGGCAATTGGGAGATCGCCGGGACTGCTTCAAGACAGCTGCCAAAGAAAATGGCCCCGTCATCCGAGGCCATCAGCCGTGGTGTGGCACTCTGTCAATTCAATTTTAGAGCTTGCCTCAGCAATGTCAAGTTACTACGGGGAGGTTATCTCTGCCTTTTCTCCCCGTTTTCCCATCCTCCCTGAACCAGACCCGGGAGTGGACCCGGCGGGATTCGAACCCGCATTTGCGACTGTGACAGAGTGCCGTGTTCCCGTTACACCACGGGCCCTGTTCACATGATGAGGCCCCGATACTAATTACGGCTGTGACTACCCTCGGTTAGCTAAAAATCGAATCCCAAATCAGGAAGACACAGGTCTCAACGCCGCTCCATAGGCACATACTTCTGCGGGTAGACGGGACCGACGTAGTCGGCGCGGGGGCGAATAAGGCGGTTGTCATCCAGTTGCTCGATAACATGCGCCGCCCAGCCGCTGATGCGCGAGACGGCAAATATCGGGGTAAAGAGGTCGAGGTCAATGCCCAGCACGTGATAGGTCGAAGCAGAATAAAAGTCCACGTTGGCATTGAGTTTCTTTTCCGTGTTCATCAGTTGCTCGATGCGGCGCGACATTTCGAACCACTGGCCCTGGCCGCTGGAAGCGCCCAGTTGCTGTGACATCTGCCGCAGGTGAGTGGCGCGTGGATCTTCGGTGTGATAAACGCGGTGGCCGAAGCCGGGAATCTTCTTCTTCTGAGCCAGCATGCCACGCACGTGCTCCACCGGATCGGCGCCGGCCTTGGCGATTGTTTCCAAGATGCGGAAGGCAGCCTCGTTGGCGCCGCCATGCAGGGGTCCTTTGAGCGCGCCGATGGCGGACGTAATCGCGGAATGCATGTCAGACAGCGTGGCCGCCGTGACCCGGGCGGCGAAGGTGGAGGCATTCAATTCGTGGTCGGCATGGAGAATGAGGGCGATGTCGAAGGCGCGCTCGGCGGTGGGCGAAGGCTTCTCCCCGGTCAGCATCAGCAGGAAATTGGCGGCGTGGGAGAGCGAGCGGTCGGGCTCAACCACCGGTTTGCCTTTGCGGATACGATCGTAGGCGGCCACGATCATGGCCATCTGCGAGGTCAGGCGGATGGCTTTGCGCACATTGGCCTCATGGTCGTTGTTCTTTTCGTCCGCATCGTAAAACGAGAGGGCGGACACGGCGGTGCGCAGCACGTCCATAGGCAGGGCATGCTTGGGAGCCTGGCGCAGAAAGTTGATAATGGAGGCGTCCAGTTTGCGCTCGTCAGCCAGGCGCGAACCCAGGTCCTGCAACTCCCCGCGGCTGGGAAGCTTGGCAAACCACAGCAGATAACAGGTCTCTTCGAAGGTGGAGTGTTCCGCCAGTTCGTGGATATCAATGCCGCGGTAAGCCAGGATGCCGCGGTTACCGTCTATAAAACATATGCTGGAGGTGGTTGCGACAATGCCCTCCAAGCCCTTGGGAGGATTTGTAGCCGTGAAACTGGACATAGGGTCCTTTCGCACCTAGCGCCGGGAGGCGGCGGTTGCGCACCGGACCGCTGTGACGGGCGTCACGCAACTCATTGTTATACATCACTTTGCGTGGTTTTTCCAATGCGCCGCCGCGGCGGAAATCGTATAGTTAAGAGTTTTCTCCGACCCGCGGGCGAATTTGTCTCGCTCGCCCGTGAGCCGTACCTCTAAGGAGTATTTCCTATGATGAGACGCGCTCTCCTACTCAGTTGGCTGCTAGTTCTTTTTCTTACCTCCCTGGCTCTGGCCGACCCGGGCATGTGGCTGTTCGAGGCTTTTCCCAGCGCCAAGGTGAAGGCAAAGTATGGCTTTGAGCCCACGGCGCAGTGGCTGGAGCATGTTCGGTTGTCGTCGGTGCGCTTCAATAATGGCGGGTCGGGCTCGTTCGTCTCCGCCGACGGACTCACGTTCACCAATCATCATATCGCCGCCGAATGCATTCACCAGCTCTCCACCACGGGCAAGGATTACATGAAGAGCGGCTTCTATGCCCGCACTCAGGCGGAGGAGCTGAAGTGCCCGGCCTATGAACTCAACCAGCTGGTGGGGATTGAAGACGTAACCGCGCCAGTAAAGGGCGCGGTGAAGGCGGGAATGCCGGCCGCCGAAGCGGGGCAGGCGCAGCGCGCCGAGATGTCGAAAATCGAGGAGCAGTGCACGAAGAAAACCGGCCTGCGCTGCGATGTGGTCACCCTCTACTCGGGCGAGGCCTACCATCTTTACCAGTACAAGAAGTACACCGATGTGCGGCTGGTGTTCGCGCCCGAGTTCGACGCCGCCTTTTTTGGAGGCGATCCCGATAACTTCGAATACCCGCGCTACGACCTGGACATTTCCTTCTTCCGGGTATACGAGAACGGCAAGCCGGCCCACCTGAACAACTATTTCCGCTGGTCGGCCACGGGGGTGAAGGACAAAGAACTGATTTTCGTTTCCGGCAATCCCGGTTCCACGGGACGGCTGCTGACCGTGGCCCAACTGGAGTTCGTGCGCGACGTGGACTATCCCTCGCGGCTGAAAAACTACCAGCGGCGCATCAACATGCTGGAGAAATTCAGCGCCGAGTCGCCGGACAACGCGCGCATCGCACAAGAGGATTTGTTCCTCTACCAGAACTCATTGAAGGCGGTGACCGGCTATGTCTCCGGCCTGAAAGACGGTGAGCTGATGGCGCAGAAAGCCCGGGAGGAGAAGAAACTGCAGAATTTTGTTCTCCAGGATGCCAAGCG
>DASVBI010000318.1:0-3933 GCA_036375915.1 Terriglobales bacterium
AATTTCTGCCCATGA
This sequence comes from Terriglobales bacterium, assembly GCA_036375915.1. Taxonomy (GTDB): domain Bacteria; phylum Acidobacteriota; class Terriglobia; order Terriglobales; family Acidobacteriaceae; genus JAICWP01. Next base: position 16 of record DASVBI010000318.1, read on the forward strand.
AAACGCCAGCCATGCTCTTTGCTACCCTGCTGGTCCTTGCTGCTGGGCTGCTCGCCCAGTCCTCCAGCCCGCAGGATCTGGTTAAACAAGGCGAGAAGCTCAGCCGCGAAGGCCAGCAGGACCAGGCGCTCGCCCTCTACCGGCAGGCCATGCAGGCTTCGCCCAATCTTTATGAAGCCCACCTGGGCGCCGGCGCCGCTCTGGACCTGGAGGGCCAATACCTCCAGGCCCGCCGCGAATTCGCCAAGGCCATTGACCTCGCCCCGCCGCAATCCAAGGCCCAGGCCTTTCGTGCCATGGCCATCTCCTACGCCTTCCAGCGCGATGCCGGCCAAGCCGCCAAATATGAAGAGCAGGCTTTCAATTTGCATCTGGGCGCCAGGGATTACACCGGCGCCGCCGAGACCGCCGACGAACTGGCCCGCATCTGCCTGGAATCGGGCGACGCGGACAACGCTGAACTGTGGTACAGGAAAGGACATGAAACTGCGTTTGTAAATCAGAACATGAGCCCCGCCGAGAAGGATCTGTGGAACTTCCGCTGGGAGCACGCCCAGGCCCGCATTGCCGCCCGCCGCGGCCGCCATGCGGAAGCGGAAAAACACGTCTCCGCCGCCAAGTCCCTCCTCGACAAGGGCACTAATCCCAACCAGCAGCGCTTCTTCCCTTACCTGCTGGGCTACGTGGCCTTTTACGCCAACGACTACAAGGGCGCGATTGCCGATTTACAGAAGGCAGATCAGCACGATCCCTTCATCCTGGCCCTGCTGGCCCAGGCCTGCGAAAAGTCTGGCGACCGGGAGCAGGCCATGAACTACTACCGCCGAATCCTCGAGATCAATATTCACAACCCCACCAACGCTTTTGCCCGCCCCCTGGCGCAACAAAAAGCAGGGCGCGGTTAAAACAGCGGCTAAAACATAGGATTTACGGCAGTTTGCAGAGCGACTCGCTCCAGCGTTGATAAGGGGCACTGTGTGGAGCCCTGGGAGCAATCTGCTAAAATTGATTGCGGGTTTTCTCTTTTATCCACGTGCCGCAGTGGGGCTATAGCTCAGCTGGGAGAGCGCATCGTTCGCAACGATGAGGTCGTCGGTTCGATCCCGACTAGCTCCACCAAATCTCGCCGGATCGCCGGAATACCTAAAGTCTCCCCTACAGAGGCTAGAAGCCGAAGGATAACCGCAGGTCAATGCGCCGGCTGGCATCGCCTTCGCCTGAATAGGGGCCGCTGGCGAGGTCAATGGAACGGCCAAACAGCGGCGAGTTCAAACCGCCAACCGGAATGCCGAGATTGACATTGTTGAACAGGTTTTGCGCCTCCACGCTGAGGGTGAGAGCATAACGCCGCTCCGTTCCCCCGCCGCGTAAGCCCCCACCGCCGCTGCTCAGGCCGCGCCCGCCCAGCCCCTCCCGGTGGTGATGGTGGCCCTGGTCCGACATCCCCCCGGAACTTCCGTGTTCCTCCCGCCCCATCGCCCCAAAGCCAAAAGTCCGGCTCATCCGCAGGTTGAAGGTGAAAGCCGAGGGACCCGTTGCCGTGTTGGGCGGCACGAACAGCGCCTGCGGCCCGGGGTTGATGTCAAAGCTGCCATACGGAGTCACGCGCACGTCGGCGGCCGGCGTGGAGGCCGTGGCATAAGCGGGGCGCCCATTGTGAATGCCGGTCCCGAACAAATCTTCCCCCGTGGTGATGCTGAAGGGCATGCCGGAGCGGGCCAGGATCATGGGATAGAGCTCAATCCCCCAGGGCATGGCCACGCTGCCCGCCAGGAACACACGGTGGCGAATATCCATTTCGGCGCGCCCGTAATCAGCCATCAGGTTCCACGGGTTCTGCGCAAATGTATCCACTCCGGCGGTATCGCTGCGCATGTTGTTGAACACGTAATACCCGAACAGCGAGACCCGCCGGTGGTTCACGCGAAAGTTGGCAATCATCTGGTGCTGGCGGTAAATTCCATGCGAAATGTATTCGTAAATATTTCCCGCCGCCGCCCCCAAGGGACGCGCCCCGCTCGTGGGATTGGCGGGATTGTAGGTTCCAGGAAAGGGCGCGTTGATGTCGTTGGTCACCCATTGCCGCCCGCCGCGCGAGTTCAAGTAGGTGACAGAAACCGTCGCATTTCGCGTCACCTGCCGTTCTATGCTGACCGCGGAATCCAGCGCATAGGGTGATTTCAGGTTGGGCGCGATGCGGTACACCGTGGGCACGCTGGAAGCGCTTGCCGCCGAGGTGGCCACAGAGGGAATTTGTGGGAAAAACAGCGGGTTCTGGATGACGTAACTGACCTGTTTGATGCCGTTCAGCCGCTGCGCCTGGATCATCTGGTCGTCGTCGAAGCGGTCGTAGAAAACGCCGAAGCCGGCGCGCAACACCGTTTTCACGTGCTGGCCCTGGCCCAGACCCCACGAGAGGCCCAGCCGCGGCGCCCAGTCGGCGTGGTCGCTGATCACGTTTTCCGATTCGAAACGCAGTCCGTAACTGAAGGTAAGATTGTTCCGCGCTCTCCAATCGTCCTGTAGCCAGAGCGAACCGTCGAGCCGGTTGACTCCGGCCACCGGATTGCCGTCGGTAATGTTGAACTGGCTGGGGCCCAGCCCCGCGGCCTGGATTTGCGCCATGGTCAGGCCCCGCCTCAGGTCCTGCAGCGTGGCCTGGTAGCCGGCCAGCGAATTGAAAGTAAAACTCCCATTGAAGTTGGCGTTCACGCTCTCCCGGCGGGCGATGTCGCGCACAAAACCGCCAAACTGAATATAGTGCCGGGGCAGGCTGATGGAGGTCAGGTTCTGTACTTCGTAGTGCGATTCACTGCGATTCTGCGTGCCGTCGCTATTGCCGCCGCTGGTGAAGGCGCCCAGAACCTGCAGAGTAGGCGACAAATCCTGCGGCGTTTCCAGATTGTGAAAGTGCAGAAACTGAAAGCGCGTTTCATTGATTACCCGCGGGCTCACAATCTGAGTGTCGCTCAGCTGCAGCAGGTGGTGGCGCAGCTGCAGGCGGTACGCCTGCGAGGGCAGGAACTGCGTGTCCACCCCCTCGTTGGCCTCGCTTCGGTCATGGTAGTGGTAGCGCGCGGTGAGCATGTTGTTGGGCGTCACCTGGTAATCCATGCGCGGGGTAGCGCTGGTCAGTACGCGAGGATTGGGCACCGCCTGCACAAAAGACACAGGCTGCAGACTGGAATTGAGGGTTTCCGTGTTCACCAGGTTGTCGCGATTGATGTCGCGCCGCTCCAGCGAGAAAAAGAAAGAAGCCTTCTTGGCTAAGGGCCCGCCCAACTCGCCGCCATACAGCAGCGTGTGATAAGCAGGCTGGGTGGTGCCGGCCAGAAACGGGCTCTCCGCGTTGAAGGCGGAGGAATTGCCCACGATAAAGCCGCCGCCATGCCAGCTCTCGCCCCCGGGCTTGGTCAGAATGTCAATGCGGCCGTAGCCCAGCCGGTCGTATTCGGCGGAAAACGGGTCTTCATTCACCCGGATGCTGCGGATGTCCTCTTTGGGCGGCAAGTCGCCGCCGAGAAAACCATCAATGTAAATTTCCACCGGATTGGGCCCCGCCGAAGGGCCGGCCAGCTCTTCGATTTGATTGAGCAGGGCGTCCGGATCGTCGGCCAGCGATTTCAGTGATGGGCCGCTGATGGAAACCGCGCTGGCGTCTTCCATCGGCGAAACCGAAACCTGCACCGGGTTGGCGCGCACCTCAACCTGGGCCTGCGTGGCGGAAATGGAAAGGCTTATGCTGAGCGTAACGGCTCGGCCGGCGACGATCTGAACCCCGTGCTTGCGGAACGCGGCGAAGCCGGGCGCCTGGGCCACCACGCTGTAGCTTCCCGGCGTCACCTGTCGCAGCGCGTAACGACCCTGTGCATCGCTGCTGACGCTGCGGGTTGTGCCCTGCACGGAGGTGAGGCTCAC
>DASVBI010000479.1:0-4724 GCA_036375915.1 Terriglobales bacterium
CCTCCGGAGCGGTAGCCCTTTGCCCAAGGCATCTGTCACCGTGTTGCGCGGGAGAAGCCGATAGAGACTCAGGTTTTGGCGGAGGTGGGAGCGGCGTGCTGACCATAACCATCGCCGCGTGATGTGCATCACTGACCCACAACCATGACTTTCTTTACAAAAGGGCAAGCGCATGTCAGGTGTGGGCAAAGTCGGTCTCGGTATTCTGTTGCTGATTTTATGCGTGCCGGCGGCGCGATTATCGCGTCGCGCGGGATTTTACGGGCAGCAGTTCAGTCTTTCCGGATGGCTCATGCGGGTGTGTCACCAGCGTCCAGTCCCGCGGGGCACGCAGCGGCATAGCCCACAGAACCCCAATGAGCCGCTCAACGCGGTGCTCGAGCAGCAGGGTAAAAGCGACTCCACGGGCAGCGCCGCCGCCCCCGCGGCCATCGTTTACCAGGCAGTTCCCACTCCTGCACTCATTCTTCCGCTCAAAGGCGCCGATATGGCTGGTTCGGTTCCCGATCGCGCGTTCCTCTGTACTTTCCTGATCTGATTTCTTGCCTTTCCTACTGTAGTGTGTGGCGGCCGTATCGCCGATTCATTGACAGTTTGCATTGATGCAAAACCATTCACGGAGCTGGATATGAATTCTCTGAACGGTAATGAAGCACCCGAGTTGAAAGCGAACAACGTGCAGCGCAACAAACTGCTGGAAGGGCTCGAGGGCATAGCCTATCCCATCGAGCGGGAAGCGGGGTCCATTCTGCTTTGCGAAGGCGAAAGCGGGGGCATATTCCTGCTCTGCCGGGGCAAGGCGCGGCTAACCATGTATTCGCTTACCGGCGAAAAGCTGGCTTTCCGCACGGTGGGTCCGGGCTATCTGCTGGGCTTGGCGGCGAGCATGCGCAAGCAGCCATACAACTACACAGTGGAGCTGCTGGAAGATTCCCAAGTGGCGTTTATCCGCAACCAGGACATCCCCACCCTCCTGCGGCGGCGCAGTGACCTGTGTTTCCGGGTGGTGCAGACGCTGAGCCACGAGCTGAGACGGTTGCAGAGAGCCGCCATACCGCCCGGCCGGAGCGCGCGCAGAGTGGCGTTGAAAGTCGTCGAGGCCCCCAATTGGAGCCCATCCAACGGCAACGGGATGGTCAACTGACCTCAGCCTGCCCCGGGGTTACAGCCTGCAGGTACAAGAACTGCAGGCTGTGCTCAGGGAATGGCCAGCAACTTCTTGGGCACGTTATAACCTTCCACGCGCAGCGCGGGGGCGGCGCCGCCCAGTTCCGACGCCTGAAAATGGGCTTCAATCGTGCGCGACTGGTGGGGTAAAAGGGTGATGTAGTTATCGTCGTAGGTGATGGGCAGGATCTCGTTCCCGTCCTCGCCCTTGGTCACTTCCGCGCGGATAAAGAATGCAATGTGGCGGGACCGGTTGGTAAGCGTGATTCTAGCTGTTCTCTGGCCGGTGCCGCTCGCAGTTACCGCCGCTTCCACCGGAGTGGAGGGCATGTGATTGAGCGCCGTCAGGTCGGCCCACTTCACCAGCTCAGTGGTGAACTGTTTGTCGTTGCTGACTGGACCCAGGTCGTCGTCGGTGGTGGACTCCCAATAGACGTTCTCGGCCAGCGGCGCGCCGTCGGCGGCGGTCAGATCGCAGCGCACAAAATAGGTTGAGCTGAGGCCGGGGAGGCGAGGGATTTCCAGCGCCGTCTGGGATGAGTAAGCCGGCACGCTGATGTTCGCCGCTTCTTTTACCACCTTGCGGGTTCCATCAATGTTGTAGAAGGCGACGGTAGCCTTCACGTTCTGCAGCGGCTGACCGGTCTGGTTGACGGCGTAGACGTGAGCTAGGGAGCGGTCGCCGGCGGCGTAGTAATCCCAAACAATGCTGACCGGCTGCAACGCCTTCTTGGCGCCGAAATACCCCCCGCCCTGCTTGAAGTAATAATCGAACAGGTGGCCGAAAAAGGAGGGCCAGGGATTGGCCATCATCCAGTGCATCAGCATCTTGCGGTTCGACCAGTGGGTGGCGTAGGTCTCGTACTGGGCGCGCACATCCTCGTAATAGGCGGCCTGCGCCTTCTTCTCCAGATCCTCCACATTGTCGGAAGGCCCGTAGCGGTGGTCGAGGGCGCGGCGGATGTTGGCCAGGGTGCTGTTGCCCTCTTCATTGCCGCCGGCGTGAAAGAACCAGTACTCGTTGGGCGGCCAGAGCTTGTCCGGAGGAATGAATTTCTTCAGGCTCTCCAGCGGGGGGATGGTTTCATTGTCGCCTTCTTCAGCAGAGGATCCTCGGGCGGGGCCGTACTTATCGCTGAACCAGTAATAAGGCGGCCGCCACACGTAGGGGCCCTCCATGTGGATGCCGCTCCAGAAGCGGTTGCGGTCGGCCACGGTGTCTACGATGGCATCCTGCCAGTGCAGTTCCTTTTCGATCTGGCGATAATCGTTGAGGACCGGGTCAGGGGGCAGGCCGTCGCTGCCGTTGGCCCACATCACCACCGAGGGATGGGAGCGTAGCTCATACAGGCGAGCACGCAGGCTGGCCCGCGCCACCCACTGGTCCTCGGCGGTCCACCGGTCCCAGTGTTCCCACTGCATGCAGCACATCCAGCCCAGCATGACGGGAACGCCTTCGCGGTCGGCGCGCTCGATCATGCTGTCATCAGCGATCTTCAACTCCCAGCGCACCAGGTTGAGGCCGAGGTCTTTGATGTAGAGCATCATGGCGGCGTCGCGGGCTGGGTCATTCTTGAACAGCAGGTCGGGGGAATAGGCGCCGCCACGGATGAGGTAGTCGCGCCCGTTGATCTGCATGTAGAAGTTGCCGCCCCCGGTTCCGATGTTGGGGAAGCTGTTGTCGTTGTCGCGGCGCTGGGTGATCTGGCGAATGCCGAAGTCAACCGCCTGCTCGTCAGAGGTGCTGCCGTCGAGGACGAAATCCAGCTTCAGGTGGTATAGGTTGGGCTTGCCCCAACGGTAAGGCCACCACAAGTCAGGATCGGTAAGCGAAAGTTGCGCTACTTCCTGCGGAGTGAAGGAGACCTCAGCGGTCTCAGTACGAACCAGCGAGACCGGCTTTTCGAAGGCGATGGTCTGCTTGCCGGGGCGGCTAATTTCGCCGCGCAGAACCCCAGAAACAGGCTTATCGGAATGGTTAGTAAGGTCGCAATAGACGGTGAGCGCGGCGGGAGCGGTGGCGGGCAGCGGCAGAACCGTTTGCACATAGGGATGGCGGATGGTGACCGCACCCGTGGCACTGAGGAACACGCGTTTCCAAACACCACCGTTGCGGTCGGGAACATAGGGAATATTGATGTTATGCGCGGGGTCGTGATACCCGATGTACTTCCAATTGATCCAGTCCAGCCAGCTGTCGGCCAGCTCCACATGATGTTCGCCGACAATCTCGCCTTCCTCGTTCAGCAGCCCCTGTTCCGGGGTGACTTTAACCGCCAGCACATTCTCGCCGCCGGGATGAATTTCCTTGCTGACATCGAACTCGAAGCGGTTGTACATGCCCACCACCTGCGACCGATTGGCGATTTTTTGCCCGTTGAGCCAGACGTCAGCGCGGTAGTTGATGCCTTTGAAGATCAGGGTGTAAACCTGCCGTCCGGCGGGCGCGGTGAAGATGGTGCGATACCACCAGTCCTGCTTCCACAAATCGCCCGGCTTCGCCAGATTCATACCGTAGTACAGGTCCTTGTACACGCCGTCGTCTTGCAGCACCTGCAGCACGGTTGCGGGCATGTGGCGGATGGCATGCCAACTCGAGGCATCGAAGCCGGGCTGCGAGACCTGGGCGTCAGCCCCGGAAACGTTCTGGGCGGAACTCATGCGCCAGCCGCTGGCCAGTTCGGTGATATCGGGAGACTGGGCGGCTGCAGCCGGAAGGACCAGCAGGACGAGAAGAAGAACGCACAGGTAGTTTCGTTTCATTTCTTTTACCCGCCAAAATAAATTGTTCGAAATGGATCGAAACTACTTTAGGCGCGCCGGGGCGCGGGCGCAAGGGCGTGGCTGCCGGGCAAAAGAAAAAGGCCGCGCGTGAACGCGGCCTGAACGAAAAGAAACGAAGTTTAGCGCTGCGGCTTGGCGGGTGCTCTGCTGCCGGCCGGACGGGGGGCGGAAGGCAGGCCGCCCTTGGCCGCCGGGGTAGGCGCCGGAGCAGACACGCCGGAAACCGTGTTGTACTGGTCCACAATAGCCTTGGTCAGGTCAGTGGAAGCGCCTGCCCAGAGCACCGGGCTGTTCTGGTTGGAAACGTCGAGAACCAGGGCGTAGCCGTTGTTCTTGGCGTAATTGTCCAGAACTTTCATCATCTTCTGGCCAACCTGCTGCAGAATGTCGTTCTGCTGCGATTGGAAGTCGGACTGGGCGTCTTCCAGGTTGCGCTGCAACTCCTTCTGCTTGCTCTCGATGGTCCGGACCAGGTTGGCGCGTGCCATATCGTTGAGCTTATCGCCCTGGGTGTTGAGCTGCTTTTTGAGGTTGTCCACCTCGTCGTTCATGCCCTTGAGCTCAGCCTGCTTGGGCTCGAATTTCTTGGACAGAGTCTGGAAATCGCGCTGGCCCTCATTGCTGGCGAGAATCGCCTGCTGCATGTTGATGATCCCGATTTTCCCCAGCGCGGAAGCAGCGCCCGCAGGGATCGAGGGGGCGTCGGCCGCCGGCTTGGGGGCGGCGCTGCTGCTCTGTCCCAGCGCCATCACCGACAGAACAACTACCGCTAA
>DASVBI010000129.1:0-2576 GCA_036375915.1 Terriglobales bacterium
GTATTGAAATGCCTCTACAGTTCCCATCCCTTGCGGCGTTCCGGGCTGACGTACTTCTGAGCCGCGTCGGAGTTGACCTTAAGGTTAGGGCGATCCCAGCCAAGTTTTTGTCCGGCAAGGGTGGCAACATTCCCCAGCAGCAGCGTTTCCGTCACCATGCCAGAAAATTCAAAATTCGCTCCCGGCTTCACCTTGCTTCCCCTGCAGGCGTCGAGCCACTCGCGCTCGTTGCCGGGTGAGCGGGCCAGTGTTTTTGGCGGCGGCTTGAAAGCATCCATCCTGGCTTGCGGAATCAGCTTAGGATTGGCGCCATTGAAGCCGCAAAGAATCTTGCCGCTATCTCCGATGAACAGCAGCCCTTCGTCATCCTCTTCGCCTTCCCCCTTGAAGGGGCGGTTGGCCTCTAATTCCTCCGGGCGCGGGGGCTTGAGGCCGCCGTCATACCAGGTGAATCTCACCGGGGGCATCTCACCCCTCGCGGGGAAGTCGAAGTAGATGATCGAGGCCCAGGGATAGGTCTCCGGATAGCGTTCGGTGGAACTGGCTTCCACGCTCAGTGGCGCCTCCAGCTTCAGAACGCGAAAGAGGGTGTCGAAACTATAGGAGCCCATGTCGCCCAGGGAACCACACCCGAAGTCCACCCAGCCGCGCCATACAAAGGGAGCGTAGGCATGGTGGTAGGGGCGTTCGGGAGCGGGGCCGAGCCACAAATCCCAGTCCAGGCCGGCGGGCACAGGCTCTGCTTCCTTGGGGCGGTCGAGGCCCTGCGGCCAGAAGGGACGGCTGGACCAGTTTTCGACCTCGCGCACCGGTCCGATGGCGCCGCTCCAAATCCATTCGCACAGCAGGCGCGTGTCTTCCGAGGCCTGGTTGGCAACGGCAATCTGCGTGGCCACGCCCGACTCGCGGGCGACTTCCGCCATGCGCCGCGCCTCGTAGATGGTGTGGGTCAAGGGCTTCTGGCAAAAAACGTGTTTGCCCTTCTTCATTGCCGCCACGGACACGGCGGCGTGCAGGTTATCGGTGGTGCACACGACCACGGCGTCGAGATCTTTTTGCTTTTCCAGCAATTCCCGAAAATCGCTGTAGGCCGAGCAACCGTGAAAGCTGCCGGAGCGCTGCTGGCCGCCATAGTAGGCCTCAATAATTTTCTGGCAGGGCTCGCGGCCGGAAACGCCGCTGGTCGCCTGCAGAGCGTGGGTGAGCTGAATGGGGTCGTCAGGGCTCAGCCAATCCCAGCCCGAAGTCACGCCTAGCAATTCGCGCACAGAGTTGCAGAATTCGTGCGTGTCCCATTGAGGATGGCCGGCGCCGGTCTGGTGGGGATCGCAGACCGCAATGCCCTGCACGTCAGGCTCCTTCAAAAACTTGAGCATCACGCGCAGGCCTTGCGAGCCCACGCCGACGAACGCGATGTTGACCTTGTCGCTCGGCGGAACATACCCGGCGCCGCCCAGCACGTGACGCGGCACGATGGCGAAGCCCACCGCCGCCGTGGCGCTTTGCGCCAGAAATTTGCGGCGGGAGATCGAGCCCTCTGAAACGTTTCCGGACGGAGTCTGCTTCTTCACTAGTCCTCCCTGACTGCGGCAATGATTTATCACAATTGGCGAGTCTGTGGTAGAGGCGGTGGAGTAGAGGGAAGATGTGTTTCGGGAGAGATGTTGTTCCCAGCGTCTCGGGTACACCGGAAAAGCACGTGCTTCGCTGCGCTCAGCATGACAAGCTGAAGATCCGCGGAGAAGAATTTCGAAACTCAGGGTTTTCGGCCTCTCGGCGTTGAAATAGTTCTTAACGCCTTCTCCAGTTCCTTCCGATTGCGTATGGGCAGCGTCTCCAGCGCCGCTCGCGCCAGCGCCACGTACACCCGCCTTGCGCCCGGGAGCTTGCTCAGCGCTTCTAAATGCCGCCGAACCGTGGCCACGTCGCCGCGCACCAGCGGGCCGCTGAAGGCGTTGGCGGGGCCGAGCGCGCCGTAATTGCGCAGCGTCTGCTGCAGGATGGGCAACATTCGTTTGCGGGCCGCGGCGGGCGAGCGCACGCCCGCGGCCATCGCCACCCGCTCCGCGCTGGCCAGCAAGGCGATCAGCAAAGGCGATGCGAATGCGCCCCAGGCGTGATAGAGCGCCTTATCCTGCCGGCGCACAGAAAAACACTCGCCCCCCAGGTCGCGCGCCATGCGGCGCGCCACGCGCACGGCCGCCGCGTCACCTTCGATTGCAAAGGGAACTCCCGCCAGCCCGGGGCTGGAACGCCGCACAAAGGTCATCAGCGGATGCGCCGATGCTACCGCAGCTCCCCGCCGCCGCAGCGCCCGCAGTTCGTCGCTGGCCAGGGCGCCGCTGGGATGCAGCGCGATTTTTGTCCGCCAGTCCGTCACCTGGGCCAGCTCACGGGCGCAGGCGGCGATGCTGGAATCGGGCACGCAAAGCCAAACAACGTCCGCGCCAAACTTCGCCTGCGGCAGCGCTACGGCTCGACTGTTGACCTGGGCGGCCAATTGCCGCGCCCTCTGTCCCCGGCCACCGCCGTGGTACACAATTTCGCTGATGCGGTAGCCGGCGCCATGCAGCGCC
>DASVBI010000096.1:0-3007 GCA_036375915.1 Terriglobales bacterium
GGAGCCCCGGCGGCCGCGGGTACGGTAGAGGGCTCGCGGACAGTGCGCACGGAAGACATGCGGAGCGCGCACGAACTGATGGAATGGTTCGGGCCCAGCCTGCCGGAGAGCTATCCGGGCACAACCGCCATAAGCTTCTCCTCCGAGGTTTTCACGGAACTGAAGACCAGGGGTCAGACGGACTTCAGGTTTCGTGCCGGAGGGTTGAAGGGAATGCTGGGAGCAGTTCTGGGCGGCTTCGGGCAAATGAGCGGCGCCGCCGGTGGCAGCTCGGGAGCGGGTGCAGATCCGGTACAACTGGGCCATGAACATTGCACGCTGCAGCGCGTAGACGGGGTGAGCGCGTTCCCGGTCTTGCTCAACAGCCAGCGCGTGAACCTGCCCGCGCTACATGCCCAGTGCACGATTGACGGCAATGCCAACGATTTTTATGTGCTCGATGATGCCGCCAACCCAGCGATGCTCGCTTTCAAGCTGGCCGGCGGCGACACCTTGCAGCTCATCAAGATTGAATATCCGCCAACTCAGCAGATGGCCGCCGGTGCCGGTGGAGGAGGTCAGCCGGGAGGATTGGGAGCAAAGGGCGGCGGAGCTGCGGGCAGCGGTGGCGGAGGCGGTGCAGGCGCTCAGCAGATCGAGCAGCAGTTGCAGCGCAATGAGCCGGTGGAGATCTACGGCATTTACTTCGATTTCGGCAGTGACAAGATCAAGCCGGAGTCCGAGCCCGTGCTGCAGGAAATCGCTCAGGTGATGCAGCGCAATCCTTCCTGGAAGCTGCGGGTGGAAGGGCATACCGACAACATCGGTGGAGACGCCTACAATATGGACCTGTCGCAGCGGCGAGCGGCGGCGGTGAAGCAGGCGCTGACGGCTCGCTTCCGCATAGCGCCCGAACGTCTCAATCCGGCAGGCTTCGGCGCTACCCGGCCAAAGGAGTCCAATGACACCCTGGCGGGCCGGGCTCGCAATCGGCGCGTGGAACTGGTGCGGGAGTAGCCTCTAACGGTGTGGAGTTAACGATATTTTCCCGGGCTTGGGCGAACAATTAGCGAAAGCAGTGTGCTACAATATTTGGATGCCCGTTGCTGCCCCCGCCAGCCTGGAGTGGGCGCACCCGCTGGTGCGCGAGTGGTTCGTGGAACGCTTTGCCACGCCCACCGAGCCCCAGGAGCAAGGCTGGCCGCACATCCTGGCCGGCCACACTACCCTGATTTCCGCGCCCACCGGTTCGGGCAAGACTTTCGCCGCCTTCCTCGCCTGCATTGACCGCCTGGTGCGTAAGGCGCTGGCGGGTGACCTGCAAGACCGTACCGAAGTCCTCTATATTTCCCCGCTCAAGGCGCTGGGCAACGATATTCAGAAGAACCTGGAAATCCCCCTGGGCGAAATCCTGCAACGAGCCGGGGAGCGCGGGCTGCTGATGCCCGAGATCCGCACCGCGGTACGCACGGGCGACACTCTCATGCATGAGCGCCGGGCCATGCTCAAGCGGCCGCCGCACATCCTGGTCACCACGCCGGAGTCGTTCTACATTCTGCTCACGGCGGAAAAAAGCCGCGCCATCCTGCGCGACGTGGAAACCGTAATTGTGGATGAAATCCATGCCGTGGCCGACGACAAGCGCGGAGCGCACCTGGCGCTTTCCCTGGAGCGGCTGGAGGCATTAACCAATCGCCCGCCGGTGCGCATCGGTCTTTCGGCCACACAGAAGCCCATCGAGCAGGTGGCGGAATTCCTCACCGGCGCCGGCCGGCCCGCGCCCGCCATCGTCAACATCGGTCACAAACGGCAGCTTGACCTCGCGGTGGAGGTGCCGGCCAGCCCACTGGGGCCGGTGGCTTCGAACGAGATGTGGGATGAGATTTACGACCGCATCTGCGAACTGGTGCGGCAGCACCGCTCCACGCTGGTTTTTGTGAACACGCGGCGGCTGGCGGAGCGAGTGGCGCATCAACTGGCCGAGCGCCTGGGCGAAGATGCGGTAGCCGCGCACCACGGCAGCCTGGCGCGCAAGCTGCGCCTGGCCGCCGAGAAAAAACTGAAGAGCGGCGAAGTGCGCGTGCTGGTGGCCACCGCTTCCCTGGAGCTGGGTATAGATATTGGCTTCGTGGACCTGGTGTGCCACATCAGCTCGCCGCGGTCCATCGCGGTCACGCTGCAGCGCATTGGCCGCGCCGGCCACTGGCGCGGAGCGGTGCCCAAAGGCCGCATTTTCGCGACAACCCGCGATGAGCTGATGGAATGCGCCGCACTGGCGCGCGCCATTCGCCATGGCGACCTGGACCGGCTCATCATTCCGGAAGCGCCCCTCGACATTCTCGCGCAGCAGATCGTGGCAGCTTGCTCGGCCGAGGAATGGCTTGAAGATGATCTTTTCGGTCTCCTGCGCCGCGCCTATCCCTATCGCGAGCTTCCGCGCGAACAGTTCGACGAGATTCTGACCATGTTGTCGGAGGGCATTGCCGCCCGCCGTGGGCGTTACGGCGCCTACCTGTTCCGCGACCGCGTGAACGGACGGCTGCGCGCTCGCCGCGGCGCGCGATTAGCCGCCATCACCAGCGGCGGCGCTATTCCTGAGAACGCGCTGTACACCGTGGTGGCCGAGCCCGAGGGCACCGTGGTGGGCACAGTGGATGAAGATTTTGCGGTGGAAAGCAACAAGGGCGACATCATGCTGCTGGGCAACACCTCCTGGCAGATTCGCCGCATTGAGGGCGCCTCCGGGCGTGTACTTGTAGAAGACGCGCACGGCGCCCCGCCCAGCGTGCCTTTCTGGCGCGGCGAAGCCCCGGCGCGCACCAGCGAGCTTTCGGAGCATGTGGCGGACCTGCGAAAACAGATCAGCGACATGCTGCCCAGGACTTCTCCCATCGGCATCTCGCAGAATCAGCCGGAAGTGGCGGAGACGGTGCGCTGGCTGAAAGAGGAAACCTGCCTGGACGATTCCGGCGCCGAGCAGGCCATCGAATATGTGATCCAGGGACGAGCGGTGCTGGGCGCCGTGCCC
>DASVBI010000242.1:0-3691 GCA_036375915.1 Terriglobales bacterium
GCTGCCGTTAAAGCCGGTGGCGGCGGGGAAGAAGTTCAGGATCTGGTCGAGCGCCGGATTGATGGCCGTAACACCGTTGGCCAGGGCCACCGTTCTGGCCGCTGCTTTTTGAGTTTCGGTGGGTACAAAAAGCTGGAAGTCTGAGCCCACGCGCTCCCGCTGTCCTTCATAGGCGCCGAAGAAAAACGTTCGGTTCTTAACCAGCGGGCCGCCCAGGGAGCCTCCGAACTGGTTGTTCTTGAAGGGAGAGTGGGGATTGGCGCTGCCGTCGGGATTGGTGCGCACGTTGAAGTAATTGCGGGCGTCGAACACGCTGTTGCGCAGGTACTCGAAAACGGTGCCGTGCAGGTCATTGGTGCCGGACTTGGTGATGATGTTCACCACCGAGCCGCTGTTGCGGCCGTATTCAGCGCTGAAGTTCGATTGCAGGTTGAATTCCTGGATGGCGTCAATGGGCAGCAGGGAAGCGGGGGCGCCGGTAATGCCCACCTGGTTGAGGGCGGAATTGTTGAAAAAGGGATCATTGTTGTCGGTGCCGTCAAGGGTGTAGTTATTGGAACGGTCACGGTTGCCGTTGATATTGAACTGGCCGAACCCGGCCTGGCTGCCGGCCACACCGGCGGGTTCCACGGTGACGCCCGGCACCAGGGCCACCAATTTGCCGAAGTCGCGGCCATTGAGGGGCAGTTGACCGACCAGGGTCTGATCCACAACCTGTCCAAGCACATCACGGGTGGTGTCCACGACGGGAAGCGCGGCGGTGACGGTGACATGCTCTTGCGCGGCTTGCACCCTGGCCAGATCGAAATCGGCGGTGGTATCGGCGCCCACCGCCACCAGCACCCTGGCGGTGACCGTGACGAGTCCGGCCGAAGTGGCGGTCACTTCATACTGGCCTGCCGGAACTTCGGCAATCACATAGCCGCCATCCGGACCGCTGGCGGCGGTGCGGGTCTCGCCGGTAGCGACATTCTTAGCGCTGACGGTGGCGCCGACAATAATCGCGCCGCTGCCATCGCGCACGCTGCCTCGGATGGAGCCGCGGTAGCTCTGTGCGAACAGCGACACACTCAGGGTCAAGGCGGCGCCGATGATAAACCAATGCCATATAAGGGTGCGGGTAGAGCGCTGACGTGTGTTCATTTGTTCCTCCTGCGGGAACAGGCAATTGTTCGATCAGTACCCAGGCTCTAAAGCAAATAACAGGGCCCAGAGCAGGCGCTCATTTTCTGGCGATGAACAGGGATACGGGGGGCTGGATGTGGTAAATCCTGGCAAAATTGCGCTGGTTGACGGCTAAGCTGAAGCGGCCGCGGGAGTCAATGAAGATAAGCGGCTGGCCAACCGGAACATCGCCGAAGGTGCGGACGAAGGGCAGAACCATATCGTCATCGCCGAGCTTGATGTGGACTTTCTCGCCGTGGACATAGCCCAGCTTCAGGAACTCTTCTCCACTCACATTGGTGATCAGGTTGCCGAAGGGGCCGTCCAGAGCGAACACCTGGCCGGTGATGCCGCCTGCCACCAGTTGTGAAGGGGTGATATTGAGGCGGACGAGTTGCTTGAGTTCGGGAC
Organism: Terriglobales bacterium; assembly: GCA_036375915.1. Classification (GTDB taxonomy): domain Bacteria; phylum Acidobacteriota; class Terriglobia; order Terriglobales; family Acidobacteriaceae; genus JAICWP01. The sequence goes on from DASVBI010000242.1 coordinate 1,576, forward strand.
CGACCTGGGTCCAATCCTGGCCGGCGGCGAGGTGGGCGCCGACGGGCGAGAATATGTCGCGGCCATGGAAGGTGGAGGAGATTCCGCTGCCGATCATCCAGGAGCGGTTGGTGATTTCGCGCGCGCCTTCCAGCCCGTCGCGGTCCAGAACCATGGTCATAAGGCCGTTATCGGGCAGGACAAAGTACTGGCCGCGCTTGGACTTGACCACAATGGCCTTGCGGCTGGTGCCCACGGTGGGATCCACCACGACCACAAAGACGGTGCCAGCCGAGTAATAGGGGGTGGCGCCGTATAGGAAGCGCGCTCCGTCGGCGATGGAAAAGGGAGTCACCTGGTGGGTGAGGTCCACAATGCGCGCGTCAGGGGCGATGCCCAGCATCACCCCCTTGCAGATTGGAACAGAATCATCCAGCGTGCCGAAATCGGTCATGAACACAATAGTGGGCCGGTGGAATGCGGAGGAAGTTTGGGCCGTAAGCGGCGTCACCGCAAAGGCCAGCAAAAGCAAAACAGCAATAGTTGCACGTGTGCGGAGGTTCACTGTTCGCATCTTGTTCACTTTTGAATGGGCGGTATTCTAGCCCACGGGGGTGGCGGCGTCATCTGTGAGGAAGGAAAATCTGGAGACTAGTGAGCGCCGCGGCCGGTGAGCACGGCGGGAATGGTCTTGAGCAGAATCTTGAAATCCAGCCACACCGACCAGTTGTCAATGTAGAGCAGGTCGAGGCGGACCCAGTTGTCGAAGCGCAGCTGGCTGCGTCCTTCCAGCGCCCACAAGCAGGTCATGCCCGGGCGCATGCGCAGGCGGCGGCGCTGCCAGGACTGGTACTGCTCCACTTCCTCGGGCAGTGGCGGGCGCGGCCCCACCAGCGACATGTGTCCGAGCAGCACATTCCACAGTTGTGGTAGTTCATCGAGGCTGAGAATGCGCATCCAGCGGCCGATCCTGGTGCAGCGCGGGTCGTTGCGCATCTTGAACGCCGGGCCATCGAGTTCGTTGAACTTCTCCAACTGGGACAATAGTTGGTCCGCATTGGCCACCATGGAACGGAACTTCAGCAACTGGAAGCGCCGTCCGCCCAGCCCGCAGCGGGTCTGGCGGTAGAAGACGGGTCCCCGGGAAGTAAGCTTGATCAAGGCCGCCAACAGCAGAAACAGGGGGAAGAGAACCATGAGGGCGACGCCCGCGACCAGCAGGTCAACCAGCCGTTTGAAGGCCAGGGCAAAATCATTCTGCGGGCTGCTGGCGAAAGTCAGCAGCGGTATCTGACCCAGGTGTTCCACAAAGACGTGGTTGAACCCCTGGGGCAGGAAATCCAACTGCATGCGCATGTGGATTCCCTCCTGCTCGCATTGCAGCATGAGGGATTCCAGGCCGGCCAAATCCTCCCTGTTCACGGCGAACAAAACCTCGTCCACCACGTGGCTGTGCAGAAGCTCGGAAAGTTTCTCCAGCGGCATGACCGGGTAGCGGTGGCGCAAGGCGGCAGGCGGGTCAGGCTGCTCCTTGCCAGCGTAAGCAAAGGCCAGCAGTTCGAGGCCCAGATTTGCGCCCTCTTCCAGCAGGGAGGCGAGCTTGGCGGCGCTGTCGGAAGTTCCGACAATCACGAACTGGCGGCGATTTTCCGGCCGGGTACGCAGCCAGGTTCCGGCGGCCAGCAGGGTCCAGCGGCTGCCGGCCAGGAGCACAAACTGCAGAAACACAAAGGCCAGCAGCAGGCCCCGGCTGACGTACTGGCTTTGAAAGAAGAACATGCCGGTGAACAGCGCCAGCAGCCCAAGAGCCACCATTTTGACCGCATCGGTGGCGATATCGCGAGGACGCTTGAGTTCCACCTGCTGGTAAGCATTCAACAGGTATCCCAGCAAGGGAATGAGCAAAATGATGGCGGCGAAAACCGGCAGATAGGCGGAAAAGGGGTAGATGCCGTGCAGACCGAACCAGTGCTTTTGCCCCAACCACACGCGCATGCCGTAGGCCAGCAGAAAGGAGACGGCCGTAGCCAGCAAGTCATTGACCACGCAACTGACGCGCATGAGCCGCGAACGGCGGGAAAACATTTAGGTCCTCAGTCCTGGGCTGATGAAGAGTCTTTAGAATACGCCAAATGCC
>DASVBI010000744.1:0-4083 GCA_036375915.1 Terriglobales bacterium
CAGCGGCGAAGACCCGCACGCGCTCTCCGCCATTCTGATTTCCCACGAACACTCCGACCACATCTGCGGGCTGGCCACGCTGGCTAAGAAGCTGGGCGTGCCGGTTTACCTGACCGGCGCGACTTACCAGGCCTGCCGCAAGCTGCTGCGCGACAAAGCGGGGCTGGCCTGGAAGCCGGAGCGGGTGGAAACGTTCAATTCCGGCTGCAGCTTCACGGTAGGCGACATCTCAGTAACTCCGTTCACCATTCCTCACGATGCCGCCGACCCGGTGGCGTTCACCTTCCGCACCGAAGGGGTGAAGCTGGCCATCGCGACCGATCTGGGATACATGCCGGCCAGTGTGCGCCACCACGTGCGCGGCTGCGATGTGCTGATGCTGGAATCCAACCATGACCTGGAAATGCTGCGCGGCGGCCCGTATCCCTGGTCGGTGAAGCAGCGGGTAATGAGCCGTGTGGGACACCTCTCCAATGACGCTCTCGCGGAATTTTTCGCCAGCGACTATGATGGAAATGCAGCGTTTGTGGTGCTGGCACATCTATCAGAACAGAACAACCATCCCGAGCTAGCCAGAGGAACCGCGGAACGCGCGCTGAGTGGCCGCCGTACCCTGCTGCACAACCGGGTGCTGCTGGCAAGCCAATCGGCTCCTCTGGAACCGCTCCGGCTGTAGTTCGTCAGTCATGAGAGCACAGTGCGTTGACCCAATCGTGGGCAGCATTTTAGCCGGCTGGCGCTACGACATTTCCGGGATCGCTCCGGAAATGCGCCACGACTATGAGGACCACTTCGCCGCCTGCGCCCATTGCCGGGGGCGGCAGCGGCTGCACCGCACCATTGACATTGCGCTGATGGTGCTGGCCAGCGCCTCAGCGGTGGTTTTTCTGCTGGCCTTCGGAGTGATCCACCATTTCGAACCCCACCACGCTTTGATCCTGGAACTGGCAGCGGCAGCCGGGTTTGCGCTCTCCGCGCTGATCTGGCTGGCGGTGGCAGTGGCTACACCCGCGCCGCTGGTGGTGGCTGACGTCGCCCGCCTGGGCGCGCGCCAGATTCATGATCGCCTGCCCGAGGAAATCCGCGAGCGCATCCCGGAACAGATCAAGCTGAAAATTTCCGGCCAGTAAAACAAAACCTGCCACAGAGACACGGAGACACAGAGAGGAGCAGGTTTCAAAGTTTCACAGGTTTCAAAGTTGACACCTTGAAACCTTCTACTCTGCTTTCATCGCCCCAATCAGCTCAGTAACCTTTTGCACGCGATGCACGGCGCACCACTGCTTGAGGTCGCGGGCAATGTTTTCGGTGGCACAGGGGTCCCAGTAGCTGGCGGTGCCGATCTCAACCGCCACGGCGCCGGCCAGCAGGAACTCCACCACATCGGCGGCCGTGCTGATGCCGCCGATGCCGACTACGGGTATATCCACGGCGTGGGCAGCTTCATAGACCATGCGCACGGCAATGGGCTTGATGGCGGGCCCGGACAGCCCGGCGGTCACATTGGCAATGCGCGGGCGGCGCGTCTCCACGTCAATGGACATGGCCAGGAAGGTGTTAACCAGGGAAATAGCATCAGCGCCGGCAGCTTCGGCAACCTGGGCCATGGAGCCGATGCTGGTCACGTTGGGCGAGAGCTTCACAATCACCGGCCGCCAGGTGGCGCGCTTGGCGGTAGAAACCACATCGTCGAGCAGGTGAACATCGCAGCCGAACACCATGCCGCCCGCCGCGGTGTTGGGGCAGGAAACGTTCAGCTCATAGGCGGCAATGCCCTCGCCTTCATTGAGGATTTGAATTGTGTCTTCGTAATCTTCGCGGGTATGGCCAAAGACGTTGGCAATGACCACGGTATTGAGCTTGCGCAATTCCGGCAATTTCTCCTGCACAAAAGCGCGCGCGCCGATGTTCTGTAACCCGATGGCATTGAGCATGCCGGCGGCGGTTTCGTAGAGCCGGGGAGCAGGATTGCCGGCCATCGGGTCCTTCGACAAGCCCTTGGTGACGAAGCCGCCAATCTTGTCGAGCGCGACCACATCCTCAAACTCGATGCCATAACCGAAAGTGCCGCTGGCAGCCAACACCGGGTTACGCAAGTGCAGTCCGGCAAAGCTGACGCTCATCTCCGGCTGGGGAGGCAGAGGGGAGCTGCTGCTCATGGCGTGGCTCCGGCGGAGACTTCGATGTGACGCTGGGCGAGAGCCTGGGTAAGAACGTGGCCAACCGCGGTGCTAGGCGGGTTAATGCCCAGCAACGAGGCCAGCGTGGGCGCCAGGTCCACCGGTTCCGCGTGCTGACGGTAGGTACCGGGCTGAAAAGGCACGCCAAAGAACGCCAGGGGCACATGCGTGTCATAGCTGTAAGGCGAGCCATGGTCGGTGCCCTGGGTCGAGCCGATGGTAAAGGGCGGGGGAACGCCCAGCACGTACCAGCCGCCATAAGGCGAATAGCTGTTCAGATATTGCAGGCCGGACTGGGTAGCGGGCACCTCGCCGCGCGCCAACTGAGCCTTGGTGTAGAAACCGCGCAGGCCAATGCGTTCCAAGGCTTCGCCCACTGCCTGCTCGGCGGCAGCCTCCGTCATGTGCAGGCCCTTAAATGCGGCCTCGGACACAAAAGCATTGGGATAAAAGACGTCGGTAACGTAGTCCCGCGGATGACCGGGCGAGAGCCGGGCGGTCAGCAGGTCATTGACCTGTTTGCGCAACTGCTCGTGATCGCGGCCAGCGGCGGGAATGCGCATGCTTTTAGCCACAGGAGGGAGAGGAGCCACGCCGTGGTCGGCGGAGAGCGCAATCCAGACGTTGGCCAAGCCAAACTGTTTGCCCAGGAAGTCGAAAAAGCCGGTCAACTGCTGGTCCATGGCCACAGCCATGGCACGCATCTTGGGCGAATCTGGTCCCAGGCCGTGACCGAGAAGGTCGTTGGCGGAGAGGCTGATAGTGAGCAGGTCGGTGGCCGGGCCGGTGCCCAACTTTTCGTTGCTGATAAGGGCGCGGGCAAAGTCCAGCTCATAATCATTGGCAAAGGGTGTGGAGCCGACCACCTCAAAGAAATCAGCGCCTGGCCCACGCCGGGTGGTAAACAGCGCCTTGCCGCTGCTGTCTTTCCACTCGCGGTCCCAGTACTTATCCGCTTCGCGCTGGTTGAATTGCTGTACCCAGGCGGGCAGTTGGTCACGGTAGTAGCTGGAGGTGATCCAGGCGCCACTTTTCTTTTCGATCCAGTAGGCGCCATCGGCGGCCCAGCCGGCAGGCAGAACGGAGGAGCGATCCTTAAGGGAGATGCCAAAGACTCGCGATTTGCCCTGGGTAGACAGCTTGAGCTCGTCGCCGAGCGTGCTGGCCAGCAGGTTGTGGGGCGATGCGCCGGCGCCGGTGGCGCCCACCAGATGGGTGGAATCATCTTCCACGGAAGTGACCTCGCGTTTTTTTTGCGGATCCCACCACTCATTGCTGAGAATGCCATGACCCAGGGTATAGGCGCCGGTGAGCAGGGTAGCGTGGCCGGGAGCGGTGCGGGTGTTGGCGTAGTCGTAAGTGCAGTTGTCGAAGTAAGCGCCGTGGTCCATGAGCAGGCGAAACCCGTTGGGGCCGAAATCGTCGTAATAGCGCTGCGGATAGTCGCCGCGAAACTGGTCAATAATGATCACCACTACCAGCTTAGGCCGGCCATTGTAGGCGGAAGCCAAAGCCAGGGTGGACAGCAGACAGAGGCAGATGAGTGCAGCACAGGCACGGCCGATGCGGGAGTTCATCGCAGGGTAGTGTAGCAGCCCGGTGCGGGCGACTGGCAAGACTCAGGCGGGCTACGCTCGCCCGCACAGGCGAGGGCGCCTGGGCCCGCACGTTTTATGGATGGGATGACACCCTGCGCCGCTTTCCGGTACATTAGCTGTTTCCCATGCTGGACTTGAATTTTGTACGCGACCACCTGCCGCTGGTGGAAGAAAAGCTGGCGCACCGCGGCATGAACCCCGGCGAAGTGCTGGGACAATTCCGCGAACTGGACGGAGTGCGCCGCCAGCACATCACGGAACTGGAAGGGCTGCAGGCACGGCGCAATCGCGCTTCCGAGGAAATC
>DASVBI010000766.1:0-4726 GCA_036375915.1 Terriglobales bacterium
TGCACCAGGCAATATTTCATGTAGCGGTTGTTGCCCTCGCTCCACACGGAAGCAGTCTGCACCCATTCCGGCCGGTGCGAGGGGCAGTTCTTCTCGTAGAAAAACTGGCCGCTGACCCCGTTGGGATAGCGTTTCATGGTCAGCGGCCGGTCATGCAGGTGGGGCAGCAGGGCGGGCGCAATGCGCACGTAATAATCAATCACCTGCCCCTTGGTGAAGCCGGCTTCCGGGTACAGCACTTTATCCAGATTGGAGAGCTGCAACTGCCGGCCTTGAATCTCCACCGTTGTGGTTGTTCGGCTCACGCTTTTACTCACGATTAACTGATAGTTTGGTAGCTGGGACCTGCCAACCTCCGCAATCTACACCTGGGAACTACCAGCGACCAACTACCTCTTTTCGATGCCATATCACAACTGCCGGGCAGCAACCAACATCCAAGCACCTGTGCCGAAAGCCGATGAAAAAGCGCTGCCGGTAAGCTCCTCCACGCCGCCCGCCTTCCCCCCGGAGCAGGAGCGCCTGTTCCGCGAGGTGCTGCAGGTGCTGAACCAGGGAGGCGTGCCCTACGTGGTCTCGGGCGCCTTCGCCCTGCAGAAGCACACCGGCATCTGGCGCGACACCAAGGATTTGGACGTGTTCCTGACCGCGCAGAATGTGCCTCACGCGCTGGAATGCCTGATCAACGACGGCTTTGAATGCGACGTGGTTGATCCGGTATGGCTGGCCAAGGCGCATCGCGGCGACTTTTATGTGGACCTGATTTGCGGCATGAGCAACGCCGTTATTGTGGTGGAAGAGAGCTGGATTGAACGCGGCCTGCGTACAGAAATCGTGGGCGTGCCGGTTCGCGTGCTGGCGCCGGAAGAACTGATCGCCTCCAAGCTGTTCGTCACCCGCCGCGAACGTTTCGACGGCGCCGATATCGCCCACGTCATCTGTGGCACCCGCGGCCGCCTGGACTGGGAGCGGATGCTGCAACTGGCGGGCTCGCATTGGGAAATGCTGCTGTGGGCGCTGGTCCTTTTTCATTACGTTTATCCGGCGCGGAGTTCTTACGTCCCGTCGCACGTCTGGGAGGGACTGCTGCAGCGCTTTCAGCACGAACTTGCCCATCCCGACAAAAACGCCGAGTTTCGCGGCAGCCTGGTGGATGAGAACATGTTCGCCATAGACGTTCACGAATGGGGCTTGGACAACCTGGTGGAAGCTTTGCGGGCGCAGCGCCAGCCTAAGCTGATGCAACCCGTCAACGTTGCCTGCCCCATCGCATCCCCGAAAGAGCGCAAGGCCTCGTAAGATTCACGCCTATGAGAATCGCCGCCACAGCGGACCTGCACTTCACGCCTCAGAACTACGACCGCATTCGCGAGCAGATGTCGCGCGCGCGCGATCAGGCGGACCTGCTGGTGCTGGCCGGCGACTTGACCAATTACGGCAAGCCCCAGGAAATGGAGTCGCTGCTCAACGCCCTGGTGCGCATTCGCCTGCCTATCGTGGCCGTGCTCGGCAATCACGACTACGAAAGCGGCCAGGAAAATGAACTCATGCAGATGATGACCGCTGAGGGCATCAAGGTGCTGGATGGGACCGCCTACGAGCGCGACGGCGTGGGCTTCGCCGGCACCAAGGGTTTTGCCGGCGGGTTTGGACGCGGCGTGCTCACCGCCTTTGGCGAAGCCCCCATCAAAGCCTTCGTGCAGGCCGCCATTGACGAGGCGCTCAAGCTGGAACGCGCCATGTCCCAGTTGCGCACTGAGAAGCGCATTGTAGTGATCCACTACGCGCCTATCGGCTCCACAGTGCAGGGCGAAGCCGCCGAAATCTATCCCTACCTCGGCACCTCGCGTCTGGCCGAAGTGGCCGACCGCCATGGCGCCAACCTCGTGCTTCATGGCCACGCCCATCACGGCTGCATAGAGGGCAAGACCACCGCCGGCATTCCCGTCTACAACGTAGCCTTGCCCCTGCTGCAGTTGCAGAACCCTCCCGTGCCGTTCCGCATCTTTGACGTTTGAGGACGGCGAGCGTAAACGGACGTCACCTGCCGTCACCGCATGGAAAGTATGGTTCTACTTGTCCCGGGCGCAGGCGGTCGAAGGTAGAGGACATGGCCAGCTTGTAATCATTGGGAGAGGCCGCGAGCTCATAATGCTGCCATTGCAACAATCCGTAATCCTTCACCAGGTAGTAGAGTTCCTTGTCGCGGCATGAACCGTAGTGGTCGTCGCAGTTATAGCGATAGCTCACCACCACGGTGGCGGCGCTGCCTCCCAGCGCCTTCCACTTCATGGGGTATGGGCCCCAGACCTCGTTGACGCCCTTGCGCAAATTCTTCACCGTGTAGCGCGAGCAACTGGTGAAAACCTTGTAGCGGGTATCGGGTACGGTAATGGTCGCGTCCTTGCCGCCGGTCAAGGCCAGGCAACGGGGAGCCAATGGCTCGTTCTTGTCCTCAAATTGCTTGAAGCTTGACGGACTGCTCCAGCCGTTTTCGGTGATCCACAGATAGATGTAGCGCGTGTCGTAGAGCTGAATGTCCCAGGGCCATCCCTTGGCGCTCTTGGTCCAGTAAAAGCGGTCGGGCAGCACAGCGTTGTAGAGCGGGTTGTGATTGCCTTCGGCGTGCCAGGAGACATCGCCGGGTGTGAACCAGCGCAGCATGTCTTCCTGGCCGGCGGGACAATGCAGCTTTGCGGCGGGCAAACTGGCCGGCGGAACTGAGGTGGGCGGCCGCCGCGCACAAGCCGCCAGCATCAGGAGAAGGAGAAACGGGAGCCGGCGCTTCATCTGTTTCCAGCATACCCTGCGCGTTCTGGGCTTGTCTGCAACCAGCCCAAAGCTCGTCTTTGCACAAGCGGGCAGACCGTTACTTTGGCTGTATTGAAGCGGGCCACAATGTCATTTCGCTCTTCCCTTCCCGAACTAACTGTCCAACAATAGCTGTACGCACCCATGCTGCAGGCAGCCGTAGTTCCGCCTCCATCCGGCACCCGTCGTGCCCTTGAGCGCTATTTTGCCGTGGCGCTCTACCTGTTGCTGGTGGCCGGTTTCGCCACTCTTGCCTCCACCGGGAGGCTGGACGCTCCCTCGCTCCTGCTGGCCGGCCTGGCCCTGATGTTCCGTGGCTATCTGGTTGCCAAGGGACAGCAGTTCAACATCTCTGAGCGCACCGCCTCTCTGCTCACCCTGATTTATGTGCTGTTCTACGCCGCTGATTTTTTTCTTCTGGCTCGTAATTTCGTCACCGCCACTGTTCACCTGGTGCTGTTCGCCATGGTGGTAAAGCTGTTCTCTGTGCGCCGAGAGCGTGACCATCTTTACCTCGCGGTGCTTTCCTTCCTCATGGTGCTGGCGGCGGCGGTGCTGACGGTGGACAGCATCTTTTTCGTCAGCTTTGCGGTGTTTCTGCTGGTGGCGGTCACCACGTTCATCCTCATGGAGATGCGGCGCTCTTCCAGCATCGCGGCGGTATGCGCGCGTGACAGCGGGGAGGCGGCCAGCAGTCTGGGATGGTGGCTGGTCGCTGCCGGGCCTATTTTTCTAATTCTTATTCTTCTGGGCGGCACGGTTATTTTCTTTTTTATCCCCCGTGTTTCCACCGGCTACCTGGGGGCCTACGCTCCCGGCGGCCAGCTTGCCACCGGCTTTGGCGACAGTGTTCGCCTGGGACAGATTGGCGAAATCCAGCAGTCCAACTCGGTGGTGATGCACGTGCAAATTGAGGGCGATACCGCCGGGGCCTACGACCTCAAATGGCGAGGCCTCACCCTTAGTCTGTTCGACGGCCGCAATTGGAGCAATCCCCTGCCCGAGATCATTGTCCCCCGCTCCTCTGAGGGCCATTTCTCCGTGAACAGCCGCGAGACGGCGCCCGCGCGCCCACCCCTGCCCGCGCACACCATTCGCTACCACGTTCTAATGGAACCCATCGGCACTAATGTGTTCTTCGTGGCCGGACGCGCGCTTTCCCTCTCCGGTCCTTATCGCCAGATCGCGCAGGACGCAGCCGGCGCCATCTACGACGTGGACCGCGAGCGGGCCATTACCAGCTATGAAGCGGCATCGGATCTGGCCCAGCCCTCACCCCCCCTGCTCCGAGCCGCTTCCGGCACTGTGCCTTCGCCCGTTTCTTCGCGCTACCTGCAACTGCCGCCGCTGGACCCACGCATTCCGCAATTGGCCCGCCAGTTCACCGCCAACGCCGGCACCACCTACGACAAGGCCGCCGCCATTCAGCAATATCTCATGACCCGATATGGCTATACCCTGCAATTGCCCCGGACAGTGCCGCGCGACCCGCTGGCCGATTTTCTTTTCGTCCGCAAGCAGGGACACTGCGAATATTTCGCTTCCGCTATGGCCATCATGCTGCGCACCCAGGGCATTCCCGCGCGCATCGTTAACGGTTTCCGCGGCGGCGAATTCAACGATCTTACGGGCAGCTACCTGATCCGCGCCCGGGACGCGCACTCCTGGGTGGAGGCCTACATCCCGGGAGAGGGCTGGATTACCTTCGATCCCACGCCCGCCGGGCTGGGGATTACGCGCGGACGCTGGAACCGGCTGCAACTCTATCTGGACGCGGCCTCCGAATTCTGGCGTGAGTGGGTGGTCAACTACGACAACGCCCACCAGCGCGCGCTCGAAGAAACCACGGCACAGCACACGCAAAGCGTATGGCAGCGGCAGCGCGCCTGGCTGCGCTCCCAGTATGCTTCCCTGC
>DASVBI010000302.1:0-4972 GCA_036375915.1 Terriglobales bacterium
GCGCCTTTGGTGACGTCGGAAAAAAAAGTGGCAAACTCGAAGGTGCGGATGTCGAGCGCGATTCCCACCGCCCGCAGCTGCTGCTGCAGCACCGCCGCCATCAGCCGGGTGCTCTCCTCGGTGGAACTTTTCATGGTCAGATGAAAGCGCACGCCGTTCACCGCGGGGTAGCCGGCTTCGTCCAGCAACTGGCGAGCGCGGGCGGGATTGTAGTCGTAGCCCGCGACGTCGGCCTCATAGGCCCAGCTCTGCACCGGCAGAATGCTGGCCGCCGGGCGGGCCATGTCGCGCCACAAGTATTGGATCATGGGCCCGCGGTCAATGGCGCAGGCCAGGGCGCGGCGCACCCGCACGTCCTTGAGGATGGAATCGCGCAGGTTAAAGGCCATGTAGGCATAAATTGTGCCCGGGGCGGTCTGGATCTCCAGCTGAGGATCTTTTCTTAGCGCCACCACCGTGTCCGGGGTCAGAGCATTGATGGCGATATCGGCGCTGCCCTTGCGCAACTCCAGCGCACGCGTGGTGGCGTCCGGCACCACCGCGAAGCGCACCCGCTGCAGATGCGGCTCCGCGCCCCAGTAGTGGTCGTTGCGCGCGAGCACCACCTCCTTGTCCTGCTGCGCGGAAACAAACTGGAAGGGGCCGGAGCCGATAGGATGCTGCGCCAGTTCGGGGCCGCTGCCGTAGGGCACAATGCCGATGGCCCCGTCAGAGAGGTTCCACAAGAGCGTGGCCTGGGGCTGCTTGAGGTGGAAGACGACGGTGGAATCGTCGGGCGCGTCAATGCGGTCCAGGTACTGGTAAACCGTGGTCTTGGTAGTGAGCAGATGGCGGCTGAGGATGGAATCAAAGGTCCACTTCACGTCGCGCGCGGTCAAGGGCCGCCCGTCGTGGAAGCGCACTCCCTTCCGCAGGTGAAATATGTAGGTGGTGGGATTGGGCGTCTCCCAGCTCTCGGCCAGCCAGGGGCGCAACTCGAAGTGCTCATCGCGGCGGACCAGAGAATCGAAGATCAGGCTGTCAATGCGCTCCGATTGCGCGTCCACGCCCACCCGCGGGTCGAGATTGGTGGGGCTGCTCTCGATGATCATGACCAACGTATTGGGATCGGGCCGCGGGGCGCAGCCTGCGGCCAACAGCAGCCAGCCCGCCGCCACCATGCCCAGTGTCATGCTGAGCGAGCGCGACCCAAATCGGTCGAGATGAGCGCGAACGAAGGACCTATGCATTGATGCTAAGGGTATGAGATTTTTCCCAGAATAGCAGGCCGCGAGGCCCCGGTGGCGGAAGGAATGTTGCCCGCCCGGCGATGCCAGGTCTGGTAGGCCAGCAGGGCAAAAGCCACGGCTTCCTTGGCCGCTCCCGGCAGCCCGAATTCATCGGAGCGGCGAATCCGCAATCCCCACGGCGCAACCTCCTCGCCCAGCATGAGCAGCAGGGTGGGATTCTCGGCCCCCCCGCCGGAGACAATCAGCTCGGCATATCTGCGGGGAAGAAACCGGCCAATGGCGCCGGCGATAGAGCGCGCGCTGAGCGCCGTGGCCGTGGCCACCACGTCCTCTTTGCCGACGCGCCCGCAGCGGCGGAGAAATTCGACCACGAACTCGCCTCCGAATTCTTCCCGCCCCGCGGTCTTGGGCGGAGGGCGGCGGAAAAAGGGCTGGCGCAGAATTTCGCCCAGCACCTCCTGCAGGGTCCGGCCGCGGGCGGCGATGCGCCCGTCGCGGTCGAAAGGCCGGCCGAAGAGGCGCTCCGTGACCGCGTCTATGACCATATTGCCGGGGCCGGTATCGAAGGCCACCACCTGCTCCGGTTTTGCTGCCGCCCTAATGGCGGTCAGGTTGGCGATGCCGCCGATGTTCTGCACGATGCGGCCACGGCGCCGGTCGCGGTAAAGCAGGTAGTCGAGCAAGGGCACCAGCGGCGCCCCTTTGCCGCCGGCGGCCAGGTCGGCGGGGCGGAAGTCGGAAACCACGGGCGCGTCCAGACGCGCCGCCATCACCGCCGCCTCGCCCGTCTGCCAGGTCGCCGCCAGCTTGCGGCCCAAGAACGGCTGGGGCTCGCCCTGGTGATAAAGCGTTTGCCCGTGGCAGCCGATGAGCGCAACTTTTACTTTGAATTTGCGCGCCCCCGCCAGCACCGCGCCGGCATAGAGATGTCCCAGAAGGAAATTCAGCCGGGCGAGATCGGCCACCCGCGCCTGCTGCGCGTTCATGGCCGCGAGGATGGCCCGCCGCACCGCCGGTGGAAAGGGGAATTCCAGATGGCCCAGAAGCTTCAGTTGGGGGCGCGAGCCGGTGAGCTCCACCAGGGCTACGTTGATGCCGTCGGCGGAGGTGCCGCTCATCACCCCGGCGACAATCACGCCTGCTCCCCGGCGGCGAAGGCCTCCATCCGCACCTGCTCGCCCAGTTCCCACAGCTCGCGCGCCAGGCGCTCGGCCAGTTTCTCCCCCGGCGGAGGCGCCGGCCGCTTCAGTCGGGGAGATCTCTTTTTAAAGGCAAGTACGCGCCGGCTGGCAGCGGCTAGCCGCCGGGCGAATTTGCGGTCGCGCTCCGCTTCGCGAACAACCGCTTCATAGGCGCGCACGACGTTCTCTTCTTTCTGGCACACCAGGTAGATGTCCGCGCCCGCGCGCAGGGTTTCGATCGCCGCCTGCTCGATGGAGGCTGCGGCCAGAACGCCGCCCATATCCAGATCATCGGAAAGCACCAGGCCGCGATAGCCGATTTTTTGGCGCAGAACATCGCTGATCCATTTCCTGGACAGCGAGGCGGGAGTGCGTTCGCCGGTCACCGCCGGATAGGCCGCATGGCCTACCATAATCATGGGCAGACGGGCGCGCAGGGCGCGGTAGGGAGCCAGATCCTCGGCCCACAATTTCTTCCAGGGGGCCTCGATCAGCGGCAGCTGATGATGGCTGTCGAGGCGCCCCTCTCCCAGGCCGGGAAAGTGCTTGCCGCAGCCGAGAACACCCGCGTGTTGGAGGCCGGCGAGAAATGCGCGGGCGTAGGCGGTCACCTCCTTCGCGTCTGGGGAGACGGCGCGGCTGCCCAGTGCCGAGCGCGAGGCCTCCCGCGCCAGGTCGAGCACCGGAGCAAAGTCCAGGTTGAAGCCCAGGCCGCGCACCGCCTCCCCGATTACCCGGCCGTGCCTGCGGAAGAGCCCGCGGTCGCCGCTGGCAAAAACGGCGGCGGCCGCCGGCGCCGGTCCCAGCAGGTTGCGGAAGCGGTCCACCGTGCCCCCTTCCATGTCCACCCCCAGGAACAAAGGCGTGCGCACCTGGCGGCGGCACTCGCGCAAGAGCTCCCAGGTCTGGCGCGGCTCCTTGATATTGCGCGCGAACAGCACCACCCCGCCCGGCTGCAGGCACCGTAGGAGTTCGCGGAGCTGTGCCGTAGGCTCGGCCGCGGCGAAGCCCATGATCAGGGATTGTCCGGCCTGGACGCGAATCTCGGTGGTGGTTCTGGGCATGATTGCAAAAATGAAACGGCGTCGCCAAACTAACAGCTGCCTGCTGCTAACCGCCAAGCTGCTGCTTCAGCTCGGCCAGCAGATTCAGGGCTTCGAGCGGTGTGAGCCGGTCCAGATCCGCTCCCCGCAGCCGCTCCACAATCCTTTCCGAGAGCGGAGTGAACATGGTCAGCTGCACCGAAGCCGGGGCCCCGTCTTCCCCCTCCAGCTCAGCCGTCAGGCGGCGCTGGGCGCTTTCGTGCTCCTCGAGTACCTGGCGCGCCCGCTCTATCACCTCCGGCGGCAGCCCCGCCAGCTTGGCCACCTCGATGCCATAGCTGCGGTCGGCCGCTCCCGGCTCCACCTTGCGCAGAAAGACGATCCCCCCGCCCGTCTCCTTCACCGAAACATGGTAATTCTTCACCCCGGAGAGGCGCTCCGCCAGTTCCGTCAGCTCATGGTAGTGGGTGGCAAACAGGGTTTTGGCCCGGGTGCGGGCGTGCAGGTACTCGATGGCCGCCCAGGCGATGGCCAGGCCGTCATAAGTGGCGGTGCCGCGCCCCACTTCGTCGAGCAGGATGAGCGAGCGCGGGGTGGCGGTGTTGAGGATGGCGGCGGTCTCGGTCATCTCCACCATAAAGGTGGAGCGCCCGCGGGCCAGGTTGTCGCTGGCCCCGATGCGGGTGAAGACCCGGTCCACCAGGCCCAGGCGCGCCCGGCGCGCGGGCACGAATGAGCCCATCTGCGCCAGGATGACCAGCAGCGCCGCCTGCCGCAGGTAGGTGGACTTGCCTCCCATGTTGGGCCCGGTCAGAAGCAGGATGCTGTGGGTGCTGGAATTGAGGTAAAGGTCGTTGGGCACGAAACGGTCGCCGCTGCCGGTCAGCTCCTGCCGCTCGATCACCGGGTGGCGGCCCGCGATGATTTCGATGTCGCAGGAGTCGTCAAACTGCGGCCGCGAGTAGTGGCCGACCACCGCTACCTGGGCGAAGCAGGCCAGCACGTCCACCTCGGCCAGGGCCAGCGCCGTCTGCCGGATGCGGCGGGCCTCGCCGGCCACGGCGGTTCTCAAGGCGCTGAAGATGCGCCGCTCGATCTCCACCATCTTCTCCTCGGCGTCGAGAATCCGCGCCTCGTACTGCTTGAGCTCGGGGGTGGTGAAGCGCTCGGCGTTGACCAGCGTCTGCTTGCGCTCGTAATCCGCGGGCACGAGGTGCAGGTTGGGCTTGGTGACCTCGAGGTAGTAGCCGAAGACCGAATTGAACTTGACCTTGAGCGACGAGATGCCGGTGCGCTGGCGTTCGCGCTGCTCGATCTGCGCCAGGTATTGCTTGCTGTTGCGGCTGAGATCGCGAAGCTGATCGAGTTCCTGGTTAATGCCGGACTGGATCACGCCGCCGTCGGCGAAGGTGAGCGGCGGCTCGGGCACGATAGTCGCGTCGATGCGGGCGCGCAGGTCGGAGAGTTCGTCGATGGTCGCGTGCAGCGTCGTCAGGCGCGCGTCGCCGGTCGCCGGTTC
>DASVBI010000446.1:0-3430 GCA_036375915.1 Terriglobales bacterium
CTTCCAGGTTGCCGTTACCGCTGGAAGACTTTCGTAGTTCCTTCACCTCAGGCTTACGGTTGATAGGGGTGACAGACGTATTATTACGGGGCGTTTTTGCTTTGGCCATGGGCACTGACTCCTAATTCAAAGTTGATGGCCACAGCTTACAAAGTTGCTCACTGCAACTGCAAAACTGTAAGGCCGGATGATTAACTAATACTATAACCGGAATCCCGGCGAAGAACATCACAAGGCGATAAAAAATGTGATGCCCCTGATTACTTTCTTGGGGAGAGTAGCTCGGCCCCGCTCATCAGTGAAAGTCGTGAGAGGTAATTTCGGCTGAGCTGATTTGAAGAGGCAGAACACGATTGGCTTTGACAGAGAGCACATGGTCGAGGTTCTGCAGGGTGCCTTCAATCAGCAGGAATTGTTCGCGAATGAGCAGGAGGCGATTTTTTTCGAACAGAGCGGGGGTGATGATGGCGTTGGCGATGCCGGTCTCATCCTCCAGGCTGAGAAAAACGAATCCGTGGGCGGTGCCTGGGCGCTGGCGGGCGATGACGCTGCCGGCAATGCGTACGCGCCGTCCGTTTTTGATGTTCTGCAGGTCGCAGGCGCGCAGCACGCCACGCAGTTGAGCGCGCCGGTAGGCCATGGGGTGGCGGCCTACAGTCAGGCCGGTGCCGCGAAAATCGGCCACCAGGCGTTCCTCGTCGCTCATGCGCGCCAGGGGAGAGGCGGAATCGCGCTCGAGAATTTCTTCCAGCAGCGGCCCGGCTGAGCGCGCGGCACGCTCTACCTGCCAGAGAGCGTCGCGGCGATGGAGCCCAGTTGCCGGTTGGCAGTTGCCAGTCGTCAGTTCCAAATAAAGTCTTGGATGTCCAGTTCCAGGTTTCCCGGGGAAGGCAGGACTCGCAGGCGGCGTGCGCGAAACTTGAAACTCGAAACTCGAAACTGATTTGCTGAGAACTGACAACTGAGAACTGAGAACTGAGTTCAGCGCTCCGATTTGCGCCAGGGTGACCAGTTCATTCTTGCGCAGTTCGGGAACGCGCCGCGCCAGGTCGTCAATGGAAGCAAAGGGTTGCTGAGAGCGCTCGCGCACGATGGCGCGAGCCGCTTCTTCGTGCAGACCCTTGACGTAGCGCAAGCCGAGGCGGACAACAGTTGTCAGTTGCCTGTTGTCAGTTGTCAGCGAGTGGCCGGAATCTCTGTCTCGATGTGAATTCATCTTCGATACAGGACCAAACGCAAGGTCCCTCGACTCGTCCTCGCCTCGCAAACTGAGCTCGGACTCGCTCGGGATGACAGACGAAATGGATGCTTCGGCCGTTCCGCGGCGGGAATCGGCCGAGGGCTGAGAGGCGGCCGGGGGCCACTGCTCCAGCGTGCACAGCCAATCCGACTTCATGACATCAATGGGCGTGATTTTCAGCCCGTGGCGCTGCGCGTCTTTCACAATGGTGGCCGGTGAATAAAAGCCCATAGGTTGATTATTGAGCAGCGCGGCAGTAAACGCGGCCAGGTAGTGAGTTTTCAGGTAAGCGCTGGCATAGGCGAGCAGAGCAAAGCTGGCAGCATGTGACTCGGGGAAGCCATAGAGCGCGAAGGAAGTAATGGAGTGGATGATTTCTTCCTGCGCTTCCGGCGTGATGCCGTTATGCTGCATGCCGGCGCGCAGCTTGACCTCAATGTCGCGCATGCGCGCTTCCGAGCGCTTGAAGCCGAAGGCGCGGCGCAATTCTTCCGCCTCGCCGCCGGTGAAGCCGGCGGCGATCATGGCCATGCGCAGCAGTTGCTCCTGAAACAAGGGCACGCCGAGGGTGCGGGCCAGCACGGGCTCGAGCGAGGGATGGGGGTAGCGCACCGGCTCGCGTCCCTGGCGGCGCTGGATGTAGGGGTTCACCATTTCGCCCACGATCGGCCCGGGACGAATGATGGCCACCTGCACCACGATATCGTAAAAATTTGCGGGGCGAAGGCGCGGCAGGCAGGACATCTGCGCCCGGCTTTCGATCTGGAACATGCCGATGGTGTCGGCCTTCTGCAGCGCCGCGTAGACCTCGGGATCATCGGGCGGAAGATGGGCCAGGTCCACGTCTTCGCCGTAGTGTTGGGGGATGAGGTGCAGGCAATCTTCCAGCACCGCCATCATGCCCAGGCCGAGCAGGTCCACCTTGATGATGCCCAGGTCGGCGCAGTCTTCCTTGTCCCACTGCACCACGACGCGGCCGGGCATGGAAGCGGGCTCCAGCGGCACCACCGAATCAAGCTGGCCCTGGCAGATGACCATGCCACCGGAGTGTTGGCCGAGGTGGCGGGGCAAATCCTGCACCGCCAGGCATAGCTCGAAATACTTGCGCATGCGGGGATGGCGCAGGTCGAAGCCCGCCTGCCCGAACTGCCGCTCCAGAGTTTCGCCGGGGTCCCTGTATTCCCAGGAGCCGACCAGGCCGGAGAGGCGGTCGAGTGTTTCCGTATCGAAACCAAGCACCTTGCCCATTTCACGCGCCGCCAGCCGCCCCCGGTAGGTGATGACGTTGGCGGTCATGGCGGCGCCGCGCTGGCCATAGCGTTCGTAGACGTATTGAATGGCGCGCTCGCGCTGGTCGCCGGAAGGCAGGTCGAGATCAATGTCGGGCCACTCGCCGCGCTCCTCCGACAAAAAGCGCTCAAACAAAAGGTCCATGCCCACGGGGTCAACCGCGGTGATGCCCAGCGAGTAGCAGACGGCGCTGTTGGCGGCCGAGCCGCGCCCCTGCACCAGAATGCGCTGCTCGCGGCAGAAGCGCACGATGTCCCAGACGATCAGGAAGTAACCGGGCAAGTCGAGCTTTTCAATCAGCGCCAGTTCGCGCTCGATCTGGCGTTTGGCGCGCTGGCGCAGGTCGCGCGCGGCGCGGCCGTAGCGCTCGCGAAAGCCTTGCTCGGTACGCTGCCGCAGGAATGACATCATGTTTTCGCCTTCCGGCACCGGATAGCGGGGAAATTCGTACCCCAAGTCGCTGAGAGTGAACTCAAGGCGCGACGACAGCTCTTCGGTGGCGGCAACGGCCTGGGGCAGGTCGGCGAACAGACGCGCCATTTCTTGCGGCGGCTTGAGGTGGCGCTCGCCATTGCGCGCCAGAAGACGTCCGGCGGTGTCCAGGGTGCGGTGGTGCCGCAGGCAGGTGAAAACGTCGAGCACCTCGCGCTCGCTGATGGCCTGGCTGCCATCGCCCAGGCTACGGGTAGGCGCGGCATACGATACTCCGTTGGTGGCCAGCAGGGGCACGCCGAGGGAGCGCGCGATTTCCATGGCCGCCTGGTTGCGGGTTTCCTGTTCACGATGGAAGTGGCGCTGCAGCTCCACGTAGACATTTTCGCGCCCAAAAATGCGGATGATTTGTTCCACCGCGCGCCGGCCCTGTTCTATGCCGCCACGGGCCAGGGCCGCAGCCAGCGG
>DASVBI010000339.1:0-4283 GCA_036375915.1 Terriglobales bacterium
AAGTCGGTGTACACTCGGTGGGCAAACCGGGGGCGTTGCAACATGCAAGTGAAAGTCTGGCTTCTTGTGGTCGTATCCCTCGCACTATGGGCGTCAAGTCTGGCAGGCGCGCCCATCAACCACGACAGCGCAGCGTCCCAAGTACTTGCAGTCGAGAAAAGATGGAATGAAGTTTACAAGCGAGGGGATATTGCGAGCATGAATTCTCTGTTGAGCGACGATTTCATCATCACGGTTGAGGATGGAAGCACGTTCAGCAAGGCTGGATTCATTGCCCACAACGGAAATTCCACCGTGCACGTGGAGATATCGGAGATGTCGGACCTGCAGGTTCGAATGCATGGCAACACGGCGGTGGTCACGGGCGCATATCACGAAAAGGGCACGGATAAAGGCAAAGACTACGAATACCGTGACCGCTTAACTGATATTTGGATGAACTACAACGGCCGTTGGCGGCTGGTCGCATCGCACTACAGTCTCTCCAGCAGCCATTAATTACGTCGCCCCAGCCTTGGAGAGATTTTCATAGCGATCGTCGGGAGCGCTCTCGTGGCTGACCGGCAGGCCGCGCGGAGCCCAGCCGGGAAAAACCAGATGGCCGCTGGCATCGCTCTCCCCGCCGAATCCGCCGCGCATTTCCAGCACTTGGGTGAAGCCGGCGTTGTGCAGCATCTCAGCCGCTTTCAGCGAGCGCCCGCCCACCTGGCAGCCGACTATCATCTTGGCGTTCTTGCCGAAGTTGGCCTCTACGATTTCCACAAACTGCGGGTTCAGGTGCATGCGTCCCATCGCTGGCTCCATCAGCGGTATGTTCTTGGCCCCGGGAACGTGGCCGGCATCGAACTCCTGCACCGTGCGCACATCCAGATAGATGTATTCGGGATCTTTCTCCAGCAGTTGCTGGGTTTCTTCCGGACTGATGCGTTTCACGCTCATGACGTACCTGGTTGCTGATAGCGATTGACCACCTTTGGTCTCGGGGCCGCCTTACACTACACTGACCGCGCCAGACGGGCAACTGGAAGACGCTTACGCCTCGACGCGGGAACGGCGTGGAAGTCGCGCCGCGAAGGGAAAAGCTGTTGCCTGGCGTTCAAACCGGCTCCCCCACCTTCCCGGGATGGAGGACCCGCACTGGGGACAAGCACCTTCAGCGGTAAGATGATACCCGCGAATCAGGTAGCCGTAGCGCTCCACCAGCAGCTTGCCGCAGTTGTGACAGCGCGTGTTTTCCAGGTCGCCGACTTCCCCGGGCAGATTGCCAGCATAAATGTAGCGCAAACCCGCCTTCTTGCCGATTGCAGCCGCCCGCAGCAGGTCTTCCGCGCTGGTATTGCGCGGGTCCGCCATCTTGTAGTCCTGATGAAACGCGGTCACATGCCAGGGTATGCACGGGGAGATTCCAGCCAAAAACTCACTTAATTGCTCCAATTCTTGTTCGGAATCATTGAACCCGGGGATCAGCAGAGTAACAATTTCCACCCACAGACCCATCTCATGCAGGCGCCGGATGGTCTCCAGGATGGGCCCGATCCGGCCACCCAGTTCGTGGTAGCGGCGGTCGTCGAAGCTCTTCAGGTCAACCTTATACAGGTCCACCCAAGGCCTTAGATATTCCAGCACTTGCGGGGTGCCGTTGCCATTGGAGACAAAGCCGGTCATCAGCCCCGCCGCGCGCGCCTCCTGGAAGACAGCCACCGCCCATTCCGAGGTGATCAGGGGCTCGTTGTAGGTGCTGACCAGGGCCTTGGCGCCGTAACGGACAGCCTCCTCCACCAGCAATTGGGGAGTGGCGCGCCGAGGCGGGCTGACCGCCTCCGGGTCGCGAAGGGCCTGCGAGGTCACCCAGTTCTGACAGTACGAGCAGTGCAAGTCGCAGCCCAGCATGCCGAAGCTATAAGCCAGGGCGCCAGGGGCAACATGGAAAAATGGCTTCTTCTCGATGGGATCGCATTGCACACAGCCCACGTAGCCCCAGGGCACGTAGAGTTTGCCGGCGCGGTTGAAGCGCACCTTGCACACGCCCCGTTGTCCCTCCGGGATGGGGCAGCAATGTCCGCAGGAGAAGCAGCGCACCCGTCCACGATCCAGCTTTTCGTAGAGTTCGGGGGCGGCTTCGGCGACGTTCTGGTCCACAATGTCGCGCAGTGCAGGCATAGCCCTCCCCTGGCTGTCTATGCCTATTTTAGTCGCTTTCAGAGTGGATTTCGCGCACCAAAGGGACGGCTCGACACCTGAAACGCCGAGCTTCCGCATGTCAGCGGAAATCCATGCCCGCTGGTTTTTCCACAGCCATGATAACTTGCATTTTGCAAGTTATCTTGTTATGGTGTTGGCAATGTGGGTAGCAAGTCTAAGCTGAGACGCCGTTCCGGGTGCCCCGTAAGCATCTCCCTGGAAATTTTTGGGGACCGTTGGTCGCTGCTGATCATCCGTGATCTGATGGTTCGCGGCTTTCGGACGTTCAAGGATTTCGAGGGCTCAGGCGAAGGCATTGCCACTAATATTCTGGCTGACCGCCTGCGGCGGTTGGAAGCGGCCGGCATCATTACGCCGGAGGCGGAGGCGAAGGACCGGCGGCGCGTGAACTACCGTCTCACAGAAAAAGGCATTGACCTGGCTCCGATGCTGCTGGACTTGCTCATCTGGGGCTCGCGGCACGAAGAAGCGGACGCGCCCTGCGCCATTATTGAAGAGATGGCCGCCCATCGCGAGCAAATCCTGACCGAGGTGCGGCGGCGCTGGGAGCAGCGCGATCTGACTCCGCTTTTGCCCTGGCTTTCAGGAAGTGCCGCCAAGATCCGGCCTCGGGCAAAAAGACAAAACTGAACCGCAACCGAAAGTGATGAATCTGCAGTTGGCTGAGGAGAGCGAGGTCATTGACGACTAAACTCGATTCAGAGAGACGAATTGATCACCAACTGAGAAGGAGAGAAGCATGAGTAAGGTACGAGTGCTGGTGGGCACACGCAAAGGCGCATTCATTCTGACGGCAGACGGCAAGCGCGAGAAGTGGGAGGTCAACGGCCCGCACTTCGCCGGCTGGGAGATGTACCACCTGAAGGGATCGCCCGCCGATCCCAACCGGATTTATGCCTCACAGACCAGCGGCTGGTTTGGGCAGTTGATCCAGCGCTCCAACGACGGGGGCAAGACCTGGGAAACACCGGGTGGCGGCATCACCCCCGTGCCCGGCGGCATGCCCAAGGTGGAGAGCAATAAGTTCGTCTACGATACTTCTTCCTCCGATGGCAAACCGCTCACCACGCACCAGTGGTACGACGGAACCCAGCATCCCTGGGAGTTCAAGCGGGTCTGGCACCTGGAACCATCGCACGCCGATCCGGATACGGTTTACGCGGGAGTGGAAGACGCTGCCATGTTCCGCTCCACCGATGGATCCAAGACCTGGCAGGAGCTTCCCGGGCTGCGCGGCCACGGCACCGGACCGAAATGGCAGCCGGGCGCGGGCGGCATGTGCCTGCACACCGTCATTGTGGACAAAACCAACCCCAAGCGCATTTACATCGCCATTTCCGCGGCCGGCGCCTTCCGCAGCGACGATGGCGGCAAATCCTGGAAGCCCATCAACCGCGGCCTGCGTTCACAATACATTCCCGATCCCAACGCGGAGATCGGCCACTGCGTTCACCACGTGGCCATGCATCCCTCGCGCCCCAACGTACTGTTCATGCAGAAGCACTGGGACGTGATGCGCAGCGACGATGCCGGCGACAATTGGCGGGAGGTGAGCGGCAATTTGCCTACCGACTTCGGCTTCGTGATTGACGTGCACGCGCACGAGCCGGAGACCATCTACGTGGTTCCCATCAAGAGCGATTCCGAGCACTACCCACCCGAGGGCAAACTACGGGTTTACCGCAGCCGCAGCGGGGGCAATGAATGGGAGGCGCTCACCAAGGGTCTGCCGCAGAGCAACTGCTACGTGAACGTGCTGCGTGACGCCATGGCCGTGGACTCGCTGGACAAATGCGGCATTTACTTCGGCACCACCGGTGGGCAGGTATACGCCTCGGCGGACGCGGGCGACAGCTGGGCGCCCATTGTCCGCGACCTTCCCGCCGTGCTTTCGGTGGAGGTCCAGACGCTGCCATGATTCGGGTCGTGCTTCCGCAGCACCTGCGCACCCTGGCCAAGGTGGGTTACGAAGTGGAGCTTGAGGTGGCGGGCCCGGTGACCCAGCGTTCCATTTTGGACGCGCTGGAGGCCCGCTATCCCATGCTGGCCGGCACCATCCGCGACCACGTGACCCTGCAGCG
>DASVBI010000476.1:0-7538 GCA_036375915.1 Terriglobales bacterium
CATTTCCACGTAAGCCAGCAGCCAATGCGCCACCAGCACCGGCTCAGCCCTTTGCAGGTGGGTATAGGAGGGCATCGCGGCGCCGCCGGCCTGCTCGGCTCGTGCCAACAGCACGGCAATCAGGTCAGCGATCTGCTTGCGTGCCTGGTCAGCGCTGTGGCGTACGTAAAGGCGCAGGTCGGTGGCAATCTGTTCATTGCGGCTGCGCCCGCTGTGCAGCTTGTAGCCGGTTTCGCCAATCAGTTCGACCAGTTTTCTTTCCACGAAATGATGCACATCTTCAGCCACCTCGTCCTCGAGGAATGCCGGCGAGGCCGCTGCCTTTTCCGCGATCTGAGCCAGGCCTTCAACAATCGCGTTGAGTTCGCTCGCGGAAAGTATTCCCGCCTTCTGCAGGGCCTGGGCATGGACCCGGCTGGCCGCCACCTCCTGGGCCAGCAACCGCTGGTCGAAAGGAAGCGACCGCTGCCAGCGCTCGAACTGCGCATCCAGCGGCTGCCGAAATCGCCCCGACCACATCTTCATTTTGTCACCTCCATGCGTGCCTGGCTGCGCGAGCGCGAAGGGAGGCCCAGAATACGGATGAAGCCGGCAGCGTCCTTCTGGTCATAGCTGTCGCCCATAGTGAACGCGGCCAGGTCGGTGCGGTAGAGCGAATGTTCCGAGCGACGGCTGGCAATCGCGACATTTCCTTTGTAGAGGCTCAACGTCACGCTGCCTGTCAGGTCTTTCTGCGTGCTCTCCACGAAGGCATCCAGGGCCTCGCGCAGGGGCGTGAACCAGAGCCCGAAGTACACCAGTTCGGCATACTTCAGCGCCATCTGCTGCTTGAAGTGCATCAGGTCACGCTCCAGGCAGAGGGCTTCCAGTTCGCGGTGCGCGGTCAGCAGCAGCGTGCCTCCCGGCGTCTCATAGCAGCCCCGCGACTTGATGCCGACAAACCGATTCTCCACAAGGTCCACGCGGCCGATGGCGTTGCGCCCGCCAATCTCGTTCAGCAGTTCCAGCAACGAGACCGGGTCCATATCCATTCCATTCACCGCCACCGGCACGCCGTGTTCGAAGCCAATCTCCACCTGCTCTTCGCGGTCGGGCGCCTGTTGCGGCGAGCGCGTGAGCTGCCAGGTGGTGGGCAGAGGCGCATTGCCCGCGTCCTCCAACTCGCCGCCTTCGTGCGAGACGTGCCACAGATTGCGGTCGCGGCTATGGATCTTCTCCCGGCTGGCGGCCACCGGAATGCCGTGCTGCTCGGCGTAGTCCAGGCAATCCTCGCGCGATTTCAGCTCCCACTCCCGCCAGGGCGCAATCACTTTCAGATGCGGCGCCAGCGCCTGGTAAGCCAGCTCGAACCGCACCTGGTCGTTGCCCTTGCCGGTACAGCCATGGGCCACTGCCGTCGCGCCCTCGCGCAGCGCCACCTCCACCTGATGCCTGGCGATAACCGGCCGCGCCAAGGAAGTGCCCAGCAGGTACTTGTGCTCATAGACCGCGCCCGCTTTCAGAGCAGGGAAGACGTAGCCGGTGAGAAACTCCTCCCGCAGGTCTTCAACCACGACTGTGCTGGCGCCGGTGGCGTAGGCTTTGTCCACCACCGCCTCGATGTCGTCGCCCTGGCCGACGTCTCCCACCATGGCGATCACGTCGCAGGAATAGTTTTCCTTCAGCCAGGGAATGATGATGGAGGTGTCCAGGCCGCCGGAGTAGGCCAGCACCACTTTTTCAGGCATGTGCGCTCCTTCTGGGGAAGCGGCTCATGCCGCCGCCCAGCAGCAATAGCAGAATGGCTTTCTGTACGTGCATGCGGTTCTCCGCCTGGTCGAAGACGACCGCCCGCGGAGAATCCATGACCGCGTCGGTGACCTCGGCGCCGCGGTGCGCCGGCAGACAGTGCATGAAGACGGCGTGCTCGCCGGCCGAATGCATCAGCGCTTCATTGACCTGGTAAGGAGCAAAGATCCGGGCGCGCTCCGCCGCTTCCTGCTCCTGCCCCATGCTGGCCCACACGTCGGTGTAAACCCCATCCGCGCCGCGTACCGCCGCTTCCGGGTCAGTGCCCATTTCGATCCTGGCCCCGGTTTCGCGCGCAATTTCGCGCGCATCCGCGATCACCTGCGCGGCGGGTTCGTAGCCCGGCGGCGTGGCCAGGTGAATCGTGGAACCCAGACAGGCACAGGTCAGCAACAGGGAGTGAGAGACGTTATTGCCGTCGCCTACATAGGCCAGCTTCACCTTGCGCAGGTCGCCCAACCGTTCCTGCAGCGTGAAGTAGTCGGCCAGCGCCTGGCAAGGGTGCTCCACATTGCTGAGGGCGTTGACCACGGGAATGCAGGCGTGTGCCGCCATCGTCTCCACCGTTCCGTGGTCGAAGGTGCGGAGCACCACCACGTCTACCCAGCGCTCCAGGTTGTGGGCGATGTCGCTCAGCGATTCGCGCGCGCCCAGCCGGCTGGCGGTCTGGTCCACGAAGAAGGAGACCCCGCCCAGGCTAGCCATCCCCGCCTCGAAGGTCAGGCGCGTGCGCAGCGAGGGCTTCTCGAAGAAAAGCACCATCTGTTTGCCCGCCAGGGCGCCGCGGAAATCCGCCGGCCGCTGCTTGAGCAGGCTGGCCAGGTCCAGCACCGCCCGCACCTCTGGCGGCGAAAAGTCGCGGATGGACACCAGATCCCGCGGCCAGAAAGTCGGCGTCGGAGTGCTCGCCCCGGGTGTGACCCTGGTCGCGTTCATTGCTTGACTGCTCATCGCCTGCTCCCTCCTACCCTAATGTCATTCTGAGCGCGGGCGCGGGACGAAGACCCGCGTCCAAGTCGAAGGACCTTGGGTCTCGGACATGTCACGCGCCAATCACTTCGGTCCCACATTCCAGCTTAGAAAAATAGAACTGGCCCAGCACTTCCGCCTGGGCCGCGGGCAGAATGCGCACCCGCCCCACACCACGCTTCAGCGCCTGACCACAGGCTTCCAGTTTGGGCAGCATGCCGCCCGCGATTACCGCCTGTTTCACCAATTCGGGCACCTGCTTCACATCCAGCCAGTGAATGACAGCTCCGTCAGCGTCCTTCACCCCCGCGACATCGGTGAGAAAGATGAGGGCATGCGCCTGGCAGGCTACGGCGCATGCGGCCGCCATCTGGTCGGCGTTGATGTTGTAGTACTCGCGGTCGGAACCCAGGGCCAGGCTGGCAATCACCGGAATGCCGCCTTGACTCCAAATTGCCTCCAGCCAGCGGCACTCCACGGCCGCGATTTCGCCGACGTAGCCGAGATCGCAGCCCTCGTTCTCTTTTTTGCGGGCGCGGAAACTCATGCCGTCGCCTCCGCACAGGCCGACTGCGGGCTGCCCCGCCGCGCTGATAGCCGCCACTACTTTCTTGTTCACGATTCCCGCCAGCACCATCAGGGCCACATCGCGCGTTTCCGCGTCCGTTACCCGCAGGCCATGCACGAATGAGCTTTGCTTGCCCAGGTGTTGCAGGGTGCGCGTCAGGGCGGAGCCCCCGCCGTGGACGACCGCGATGTTGTGACCATCGCGAGCAAGTTCCACCACCGCCCGGGCGCAGCCCCGCAGGGTGGCCTCGTCCTCCAGCGCCGCGCCTCCGATCTTGACCACAACCTTCAATTCAGCCCCTCTTCCTCGCGCCAGCCGAACATGAGGTTCATGTTCTGCACCGCCTGCCCGGCCGCGCCCTTCAGCAGGTTGTCCAAGCAGGAAATCACCACCAGCCGCTGGCCGTCGTCTGCCAGGCAGAAGCCTATATCGCAGTAGTTGCTGTGCAGTGAAAATTGGATTTGCGGCAGCAGGGGCGGAGCAAAAATCCGCACCCAGGGCCGCCCGGCATAGAATTCGCGGAAGCAGGCCTCCACCTGGCCCGCTGTTGCCGGTTGCTTCAACCGCAGGTAAATGGTGGAGAGGATGCCGCGCGGAATCGGCAGCAGGTGGGGAGTAAAGGTGAACTCCGCCGCTTGCAGCCCCAGTTGCTCCAGGATTTCGCCTACGTGGCGGTGGCCAAAAATTGAATAGGCGGAGAGGTTGTCGGCGACCGACACGAAGTGCGTGCGCGCGCTTGGTTCCTTGCCTGCGCCGGAGACACCGGACTTGGAATCGGAAATAATCCCGCGCTCGCGGTCCACCATGCCCGCCCGCAACAGCGGCGCGAGCGCCAGAATCACCGAGGTGGCGTAACAGCCGGGATTGGCCACGAGTTGCGCTCCGGCAATGCGCTCACGATTCAGTTCGGGCAGTCCATAGACGGCGCTATTGGTGAAACTGGCGGCCTTGTCCGGGTCGGCGTCGCAAAAGCCGTAGATGGCTCGATGTTCCTCGCGTTTCAAGCGCCAGGCGCCGCTCAGGTCAATCACCCGGAGACCGCGCTCCACCGCTTCCGGCGCCAACGTGCGCGACACCTCGTGGGGCGTGGCCAGAAAAAGCACATCTACCCTGGCCTTCTCCAGCGCCTCCCAAGAAAAGGGCTGCGAGGTGTGAGAGTGTCCGTTGGCTGGAATTGGGGCCATGCCGGAGCCGTTGTTACCATCTGCCTCCCGGCGCAGCAGCAGGGAACTTCCCACACGCGGATGTCGCGCCAACAAGCGCGCCAGTTCCATCCCGGCATAACCGCTCGCGCCCAGAACCGCGCTTTGTATTTTTGCCAGCGTCCGGCCGGCGGCTGCCGCAGGCGCAGCACGGGCCTGGCGGCGTCTCGGTTGTTCTCCGCCGCCAGCAAAATGGGATCCCGCGAAAGCCTGGCCTGCCTTTCTCATATATGAATAAAGATGAATAGTGATGAATAAATATTCACTCGATTGTACGGAAATGAGATGGCCTGTCAAGCCCAAAGGTGGGTTCGTGGGATTTGATCACTCAGAAAGGTTCACGCGAAGAGTCCGAGGCGGCAGCACGCTCCCGCCCAACCTTGCCGGGCGCGTTTTTTTCGCTGGATTAAGCCAGCAACTCCCGCACCCGCTGCGCCAGCCGGGCGGCGCTTTTGTTGTTCCCCGCCACAATCAATATGGCGTCATCGCCCGCGATGGTGCCCACCACCTCCGGCCAGTTCTCGCCGTCGAGGGCGGCAGCCACCGGCTGGGCGCTGCCCACCGCGGTTTTTACCACCACCAGGTTCTGCGCCTGGCGTACGTCCAGCACGAACTCCCGCACCAGGCGCGAGGCCGAAGGCAGCGCCGCTTCCGAGGCTGTGCCCCCGGAGGGCAGGGCATAGCCTTCCGCCGTCTTCACCAGCTCCAGTTCGTGGATGTCGCGCGAAAGCGTCGCCTGCCCCACTTTGATCCCCCGTTTGCCCAATGCCCGCTGCAACTCTTCCTGGCTGCCGATGGGGTTCTCCCGCAGCAGTTCCAGGATGGCCTTGTGCCGGGCTTCTTTCATAGTGGGTAAAAATGAATATAACTGAATGTACGGCAATGAGGCGTGCTGTCAAGCGCGAAGCCGCGGTCGGTGAGCTTTAGTCAACCAAGTGTCCTCTGTGGGGAAGAAACTACGTCTGCTCGCGTACCGCCCGCCAGGCCTGGTCAATGGCGGTATCGGTGTAAGCGCTGGCGCCGGCGTCGGAGTTGGCGATGGAAATCCGCCCGAACTTCTGCCGCCCGATGACGCATGGTCGCTGATCCTCGGGCCAGTCCGGGTCGGAGAGAGAGTTGTACTCGTAGGCGTAGCCGTGGGCCCAGCGATTCACGGTTATACCCGCAATGTCGCGTGCGGCCTCAAATCCCGCCCCGCCCAGCATGCGCTGCAGTTGGTCGCGGAGGTTGCGCTCGAAGGTCGAGAAGGGCGTGGCCATCAGCTCCCAGCGGCCCGCCCGGTACTGCGCTTGGCGCGGCCGTCCCGGCTTGCACGGGCAGCGCAGCATGAAGAGCACCATCGGCTCCTCCGGCTGGCGGGGAAACTCGTAGTTGCCCATGCTGACGGGGAAATCCAGCTTGGTCAGCGAATGGTATGCGCCCGGCGCCACGATCTGCTTCGCGCCCAGCTTGGCAAACGCCTGCCAGTTGCGCAGCGCCACATGGGTATAGATGAACGGTTCTTTGACGTCGTAGTGCAGCGCCGCCTTCTGCTTCTCCGACAGCTCCGGGCAGAGGTAGGGAATCATCATGTTGTAGCAGGCCAGAATGCACCTGCCGGCGCGCACGGCCAGCAGTTTGCCGCCGCGCACATAATCAATCTCTACCTCCTGCGCGGTCTCCAGCGGCCCGCTATGCCGCGCCCGCACCCCCGTGCTGTTCAGCCGCAGGCGCACCGCTGCTCCTGCCTGGTCCAGGCGGCTGTAGTCGGCCCGCGCGGTCACAATATCATCCATGGTGTGCCCGGGAATGCTGCCGGGAATCAGAGAACGCACCAGCAGCCGGGCGATGGAGGCGTTGCCGTCGGGAAAATGAAAGATATACGGGTCCTGGTCGTGCGGCTCGCCCAGGCCCAGCCCCTCGAAACCGGCATACTTAAATGACTCATAGTCGTCGGGATTTTCGAAGCAGGAAAGCGCCGAAACCGCCTCAATGCCAACCCCAAACAGGTCATGGGGAAACTTCTGGAAGAAGGGCAGAGCTTCGGGGCTCACCTTGCAGTACTTGGTGAGGAATTCCGCATAGCTGATCTTCGCCAGTTCGGCTCGCTTCTCTGCCGGCGACATTCCCGACAGGTAGTCAACCCTTTCGGTGTACAACCGCGCAATATCGCGCTGAACAGGTTCCGGCAGCGGCGATTGCGCGAGAAATTCCTTCCAGGGCAGGGTATTCATGCCCACTACCATGCGGTCGGAGCCGAAGGTTTCCCGGTCGAAAAAGCACGCTGTCCGCAGGTGCGCGTATAGCTTGCTGTCGTAGTCGCGGTAGAACTCCTGCAAGTTGATGCCCAGCTCGGTGAGCAGCCTCTTGGCCACCTTGCTGTATTCGGAGGGATTGTCAATGGACTGTGTGCCGCCGTTGCTCAGCAGCAGGCGCTGGCCCACGCGGAACTCGTTGCGCTTGGCGTGGCCGCCAAAGTCGTCATGATTGTCGAGAATGAGAATGCGCGCCTTGCTGCCCGCCGCCTGCCGGTAGAAATAGGCCGCCGCCAGCCCGCTTATTCCCCCGCCCACAACCACCAGGTCGTATTTCTCGCCGGTGTCCTCCGGCTTCCCGGCCGATTCCCAGAAAGTGCCGTCGCGCAGCCGGTGGGCTACTTCGAAACTTCCGGGATGATTGCCGCGCATGCCCAGCAGCGCGGGCGGATAGTAACCTGGACTTTTTTCGGGAGCGAAGCCCGCATCGCCCGTTTGCCTCGCCTGGAGCCAGGGCACGCTGGACGAGAGAATAGACCCGCCTATAGCCAGCGCAACTCCATCCAGGAAGTCGCGCCGCGTGATCTTGCGCTGCATGCCCAGTTCGCGGTCGCGGGCTGTGTCTTGTTCCATAAAATTCTTAATCAACCACAGAGGACACAGAGATCAAAGAGGAATCAATTGATTGATTTCCGTGAAAACCGTTCGCTACAGGTAGGAACAATTCCTCACCCTTCAATAACTCTGTGCCCTCTGTGGTAAGAAAAAATTGTTAAA
>DASVBI010000144.1:0-3895 GCA_036375915.1 Terriglobales bacterium
TAGGTGACGAAGTAAGGAGCGTCTTCCTGGGCGCACGCAGGAAGAACCAGCAAAAGGAAAAGAAAAAATCGGAAAGAAATAAGCATAAAGGCTCTGGGCCAGAAGTAGTATCTGCAACTCAGTTGCAACTAGCTCCTACTCTGAATCTACGGTTGGGAGAAGTTCAGGTCAAGATGGGTAGAAAGATTTTGTGTTGCAGGCGCGATGCAACAACCTGCAACGCGCGGATCAGGCCGGATGCAGGCCGGAAGAGTTCGAGCGGCACTGGGCGCAGTAGCCGCCGATTTCCACGCGCGTGACCAGAATGTGGAACCGGCAGTCGCGCTGGATCTGTCCCTTGAGCCGCTCGAAAAGATCGCTTTCGAATTCCAGAATCTTGCCGCAGCGCACGCAGGCCATGTGCAGGTGGTCGCGCTGGGGACGGCGCTCATAGTAGTGCTTCTCGCCTTCCAGATGGAGCAGGTCGAGTTCATCCACCAGGCCATGGCGCTTAAGCAGGCGAATAGTGCGGTAAACGGTGACCCGGTCGAGGCCGGGATCGAGTTTGCGGGCGTGGCGCAGAATTTGGGCAGCATCCAGGTGCTGACGGGCGGTTTCGATCACGCTCAGGATGGTGCGGCGCTGTGTGGTCATGCGCACGCCGCGGGAAAGCAACTCCGCAACCAAACGCCCGGGAACCTCGGTCTGGGGCAAGGGCATGGCTGGTCCTCCCTTTAGTTGCAACTTAATTGCAAATATATAAGAAGAAGGTCACTGCTCCAAGTGTTCGGTGGATCTAGTCATCCGTGCTAAAGGAGGCTCAGTTTTCGCCGCGCATCTTCTCACGCACACTCTTGGCCAGTTTTTCGATTTCGCCAGCCTTTTTAATCACTTCCAGAGAGAGCGTGTTCTCGTTGGATTTGTCCACCGCCTGCTTGAGTTGGGTGGCGAGCTGGAGAAGCTTGTCGGTGTCGCGTTTGAGGTTCGCCTGGCGCTCCTGATTGAGTTTCTTCTCGCGGTCGCGCTCCATTTTTCTTTCTATCTCGCTGGCCGTATCGCGCTCGCCCGGACGGCCAATGCCGCGGCTGTAGGGCGGATACTGTTCGCCGGCGGAAGGAGCAGAGGGCTCGTCCGTGGTCTGAGACTGGGCCGGAAGCGACCCACCGGCAAAGAGTAAGGAAGCTAACAAGAAAAGCATCAGCAGCCTGGACACCAGCCACCTCACGAGTAACCATGGAGTACAGATTAAATTTACCACCTCGCCAGGCCGCGGGCCGGGGGCGAAACGTTAGTCGCCGCTGGCTTGTTATAATCCGCACTCGAAGCGGCACATGCGATCTTCAGCCGTCAATGCCCATGTTCATTGAGCCTTTGCAAACCCAGAACCTGAGGTCGGTGCTCGAGCACTGGCGCGGCGACGCCCTCGAATTCCTGCGGGTGGACGTTCCCAAGATTCTGGTCATCGTAATTCTCGCCTTCGTGCTCATCCGGCTGATGAAGGTGGTCATCAAGCGGCTGCTGGCCTTCAGCCGTCACGAAAGCGGGGTGCGGGCCCAGCAACTGCGCACCGCCGCGGGAGTGATCGGCAGCGCGGGGACGTTTGTCATCACCTTCCTGGCGCTGATGCAAATTCTGCCTGTGCTGGGCGTGAACATGGGCCCACTGCTGGCCAGCGCCGGCGTGGCCGGGCTGGCCATTGGCTTCGGCGCGCAAACCCTGGTGCACGACGTGATCAACGGCTTCTTCATCCTGCTGGAGAACCAGTATGCGGTGGGGGACGTGGTGCGGGTGGCGGGGGTAAAGGGCACGGTGGAAGCCATGGGCATGCGTAATACCACCCTGCGTGATGACGACGGCACGGTGCACATAGTTCCCAACAGCGAGATCAAGATCGTTTCCAATTTGACGCGGGACTGGGCGCAGGTCGCGCTGCACATTTCCGTGGCCTATAGCGAGGAGAGCGACCGCGTGGTCAAGCTGTTGACACAAGTGGCGGAGGAGTTGCGCAACGATCCCGCCTTTCATGACGATATCGTCGCTGATCCCCAGGTCCCGGGCATTGAGCGCGTGGCCAGCGGGGAAGTGGACTACCTGTTGCTGGTGAAGACCCTTCCCGGCCGGCAGTACAGGGTAAGCCGCGAACTGCGCCGGCGCATCAAGGAGTGCTTCCAGAAGAACAACATTCAGGCGGGGAATCCGGCTCGCGTGTACGTGCTGGAAGGAACGCCGGGCGCGAATCCGGCGCCATAATCCGGGGGCGGGACGCTCTTGCGTTCGACACCGGCTGGCACAGCTTAGGATGCCGTGTGGCGCAATGCGGATCGGGCTCGCCGCGCGAGGAGAAGGAATCCCTTCGCTTGGGCATCCTGTTGCAGGCGCATCAGCCGGCTGCGGCCCGCTGTCGCCTGGCCGGACTCAAGCTCGAGTTCTCCTAAGCCAAGCTCGGCTTGCAGGCCGTAGCCAACATAGCCGCGGCGGCTTGTCTCGCGACGCAGGGATTCCAAGACTCTCCTCGCCTCTGCCACTTGGCCGGCGGCCGCGGCCACTGTGGCGCGCGCCAGGTCCGCTTCAAATCGGGCGGTGATATCGCCACCGTGCTGGGAGAAAGTCATGGCTTCCCCGGCCGCCGCCCGGGCTGGCTGCACTTTTCCTTCCCTCAGTAATGCCTGGCTCAGACAGGCGTACGATTCGGCGCCCCTGTCGCTTACCTTACGCTGCTCAAAAGCCAGGGCGGCAGTCCTTGCCAGTGACTCCGCTGCTGCAGTTCTTCCTTGCTCCAATGCGATTTGCGCGAGCAGCATCTGGCTTTCGGGTAGGTTAACCGTGTCTCCCAGCTGCCGGCGTAGCGCGACGTCTTGTTCGGCAACTTCTTGCGCCTTATCAAGCTTGTCTTGCGTGCGCAGAATGTCGGCGCGTGTGAACAGCGCAAATCCAAGATTTCTTTTGTCCCCGGTTTGCTGCAGCATGCTGATGGCCTGGAAAACGTTCTGTCTGGCAGAATCGATTTCTCCCTTCTTGAGAAGCACATCTGCCAGATCTACGAGCACGATAGCTTCGTTACTCTTGTCTCCGCTTTGGTGAAAGCCTTGCGCCGACTGCTTGTTGCTTTGCGCAGCCGCGGTCAGGTCGCCCATCGCGGCGAGCACGTTCGCCAGATTACCCAAGTCCCTCGCCGTAGGCGCGCCAATCTCTCTGTCCACGCGCAAGGCTTCTTCCAGGTAACGTTTGCCGCTGGCTAATTGACCGGAGTCGGTGGCCACGGAGCCAAGACGTGACAGGGCGATGGCTACCTTCTGCTGAGCGCCGGTGTGCCGGAACTCCTGCAAAACTTGCTCATAAATCTTGTGTGCGCCGGGAAGGTCTCCGCGATCATAGGTGAGGTCCCCGATGTCGAGCAAAACCTGCGCCGAACTTAGCGGATTGCCGCTGGCGGCGAACAGTTCGCGAGCCTCAGAAAGAAGCGCCGAAGCTTTGTCATAGTCCCCCAGTTCTTCCAGAGCCCAACCCTGGCGCTCCCTGGCCTGAGCCAGGAGTAAACGACTGCCCTGCCGCTTCGCCTTGATAGCGGCCGCTGTAGCCATCCGTTCGGTAAGCTTGAAGTCGCCGAGCCCGTCGCCTGCCTTTGCCTCCATTAAATCAATCCGAGGGTCATCGCGTTCCGGCTGGGGCAGTTGACGCATGCGAGCGATGGTCTGCAAGGCATCTTTATTATGGTCAGCCTTCAATTGAGCGGTCGCGAGGTACAAGGCATAATCGGGCTGATCCGGGAAGAAATCTCTGAGGCTCTGGTAAATTTCGATCGCCGCAACATAATCGCTGCTGAACTCCCGATACCGGCCTTCGATCAACAGGTGGTCCGCCCGCGACAGATTTCCAGAAAGATCAAAAGCTTTTCTGGCTTCTTCTTTTGCCTTCT
>DASVBI010000117.1:0-5674 GCA_036375915.1 Terriglobales bacterium
AAAAAACGTTTGTCCACCTGACCCAAATGCAAATCGACGCCTGGAAGCGGACGCCGCTGGCGGTGAACACGCAGCCGGACATCAGTAAAGTCGGCAACCGCCAGGTGCAGGATATGGCGGTGCGCGCGGGTTGCTGGCTGCGTTCCGACAGCCTGATCATGGACGAACCCATCCAGATCGAAGAACTGGGGCACCGGCCCGCCTGGCTGGCCACCGTTCTCGAAGATGGGGGAAATCGCCATTATGTCCTGCCGGAGTACCAGGCCGAGGAGCAGGCCTGCTTCCGCAAGCTGCCGGCTACCGCTCTCTCGTTCATGGGCAATGACGATGAAGTGCAATCCACCGACGACTATCCGCACCGCAGCGGTGGTCCCATGGACCGGCCCGAGCGCGAGGTTGCTGGCTTCCACGCCCTCGATATTGGCACCAATTATTTTGGCCTTTGGACCGAAGCCGATAACGTGCGGCGCTACTACGAGAAATACCCGCAATCGCTGCAGGCTATGGAGCAGCGGCTCGGCTACCGTGTTCGCCCTTCCTGGATCTGGCAACGCAAGCGTTACGGCACGATGGAATTGATTTTAGGGGTCGCCAATGATGGTGTGGCGGGGGTGCCGGGCATACTGGGCATCTACGCCGAAAGCCTGGATGGACGGGTCAAACTGGGGGGCAATCTGGATGCAGGCCAGCCCTTAGCCGGGCAGGTCCGCCAAGCTTCCATCATCCTTCCCCAGGGAATGGATGGACAGCAGATTCGCTTGCGGGCGGAACTGGAGACCAAGGGAGTGCGGCGGCCGGTGCGCTGGGCCTGTCACCAGCCAACCAATCCTGACGGTTCCCTGACCATTCGTCTGAAGAACGGCAGTGACGCCAACTGGAGAAAAGGAGTATAAGCGCCACCGTCCGAGAGCCCAGTCTGGTCTTGGGTTGAGCTGTCTTCCCGCGGCAAACTCAGATAAATGGCAGGAATCGCAGTACGATGCTGCCATCGTGCGCAATTAGTCCGGCAAGTTCAATGCGGAGGTGCGCCGAACCCGCCGAACTGCAGGTTGGAGGCAAGTGATTATGTCGTTCTCAGAAGAGAGTGACAAAAACGACAAAGCCCTCGGCATGGACCGCCGGATTTGCCGGCGTGATTTTTTGAATTCGACTTTGCTGGCAGCGGGCGGTTTGCTGCTTGCGCCTCTAACCCCCAGGCAATTGTTGAATCAGGAGGAGTGGACCGGCTACAGCGGCGTGGGAGATTACGCCGGCGCCAACGGAAACACGTTCGAAGTGATGAGCGCCGGGCACCAGATCCGAAACCGGGTTTTTGATTCTCTGCCCCCTGAGACGATTGACACGGGAGAAGTCTTCGACTGCGTAATTGTGGGCGGCGGTATCAGCGGGTTGGCGGCTGCGCTGTTTTTTCAGAAGTATGCGGATTCGGGCCTGAAGTGCCTTGTGCTGGAAAACCATCCGGTGTTCGGTGGGGAAGCCAAGCGGAACGAATTCGTGGTGGATGGACAGCGTGTTATGGGACCTCAGGGATCGGACCACTTCCAGGTGCCTTATCCGCACAGTTTCATCTCCAGGTTCTACGATTTGATTGGGCTGGACTTGCGCGATTTTCGCTATCAAACCTGGAGCAGTTCCTCTCCTGAGGTTCCTCTGGGAACGAGCTTCGAGGATATGAGATCTCCCGTCGGTTTTTACTTCGGAGCCAAGTTCGGACAGCAACCTGGAATGTGGTTGGTTGACCCCTGGGGAAAGAAGCTGCAGGGAGCGCCGATTTCGGCTGCAACCCGTTCTGAACTTCTCAAATATCAGGGCCAGCCCAAGCAGGGCTTGCCTTTTGAGTATCCGGGAGACGAGAAGTCGCGCCGGCTGGACAGCGTTACTATCCAGGATTACCTGACCGAGACTTACGGGCTAAGGGGCGCAACGGTCCAGACCTTTCTCGCCGACGAGGGAGGCGGGTTCGGTGCCGGACCGGATGTACTTTCGGCTTACTGCTTGTATGCGTTTGACGCCGAGCACCCTTTGAACGATGTTAATCATTCCTTTCCCGGAGGCAATGCCGGAATTGGGCGGCAGATGGTGAAGACGCTGATTCCGCAGTCCATCGCCGGTCCGCGCACTCTGGAGGCGGTCTGCCGGAACAAGATCAATTTTGCGGCCTTGGACCGGCCAGGCCAGCCCACCCGCATCCGCCTGAATAGCACGGTGGTGGGGGTGGAGCACGAGGGCAATCCTGCTGCATCCAAATTGGTCAACATCGCCTATACGCGGGGCGGCAACGTTTATCGTCTCAAGGCGCGCTCGGCGGTAATGGCCGGAGGGTGCTGGACCTCGAAGCTTGTGGTGCGCGATCTCCCCTCCCGCCAGCGCCAGGCGTACGACCAGTTCTACCGCTCCCCTTGCATGATGGCGAACGTAGCAGTCCGCAATTGGCGGTTTCTCTACAAATTGGGAATCTCGGCTTGCCAGTGGTTCGAGGGGCTGGGCAGCTTTACAGCCGTCCGCAAGGTTCCGACGTTTTCCACCGATAACAAGACCATCGGACCGGATTCGCCGGTCGTTCTCACCCTGAAGGTGCTTTATCCTCATCCTGGCCTGTCCCTGCAGCAACAGGGCAACCAGGGGAGGGCGGAACTGCTCTCTACTTCCTTTCGTGAATATGAGCGAAAAATCCGGCAGCAATTGGCGGAGATGTTTTCCTCATCTGGATTTGACCCCAGTCGGGACATCGCCGGAATCGTGCTTAACCGCTGGGGGCACGCCTACGTAAGCCCGCAACCGGGGTTCTTTTTCGGCAAGGATGGAAGCCCTGCTCCACGCGATGTGCTCCGCGCTGCTCCCTTCGGACGAATCGCCTTTGCCAATACCGACCTGTCCGGCGCGCCCGATCACAGGACGGCAATAGGGGAGGCGCACCGGGCAGTCAGTCAAATCTTGGATCAGGTACTGACCGAATAGTTAAGGCAAGCCCGCCCCACGGTTGTTAGCCGTCGGGCTCTTTTCCCGCTCATCCCCCAAAGTGGCAACCAGCGCCCCGCGCTGGAAGTGGTTGTGTGGGTAGATGAAACCCTGAATGCGGCTGGGGCGCCGACAGCGCAGGTCCGGATTGACTTGTGCAGTACGGCGACCTAAGATGCGCTCCACACAGGGCGTGAGGGTTGTAGTGTCCCCGCCTCGGTTGTTTACCGCCAGGACGCTCAAGAGGAACTTCAGGATGATTGGCATGCGAGCTTGGCCCGGCTCCCGTCCCCGAGTGGCGTTGCTTCTCCTGCTCCTTGCCGGGCTCAGTCTGGCCCGGCCGGGCACAGCTTGTGCCGCCAGTTCGCCGGCGGCGGTTACGGCAGTTGGGGATGTACACGGCGATTTCGATGCTTTCAGCGCTCTCCTGCAACACGCCGGCCTTATTGACGCGCAACTGCAATGGACCGGGGGGCACGCTATTCTGGTGCAAACCGGAGACCTGCTCGATCGCGGCCCCAAGCCTCGTGAAGCCATGGACCTGCTGATGTCGCTGCAGAAAGAAGCAGGGAAAAAGGGCGGGCGGGTGGTGGTGCTGCTGGGCAACCATGAAGTGATGAACATCATGGGAGACCTCCGCTACGTAACGGCGGGGAACTACGCCAGCTATGCCGGCAAGAATTCGGAGAAGCTCCAGCATTCCGCCTACCGCCAATATGTGGATTGGCGGAAAGACCACCAGACACTGCTGACAAGCCTCGCGCAGGTGTTTCCCGAAACCAGTGAAGCGGAGTGGATGTCGCGCCATCCCGCCGGGTTTATCGAGCAGCGCGAGGCCTTCAGCCCGGACGGCAAATACGGCAAGTGGCTGCGGGAACGGCCGGCGGTCGCGG
Organism: Terriglobales bacterium; assembly: GCA_036375915.1. Lineage (GTDB taxonomy): Bacteria > Acidobacteriota > Terriglobia > Terriglobales > Acidobacteriaceae > JAICWP01. The sequence continues at coordinate 3,852 of DASVBI010000117.1, forward strand.
AAGTGGACCACATTGTTTTTGTTCACGGAGGAATTGATCCTGGCTTGGCTTCCATGAGCCTGGAAGAGATGGATCGGCGGGTTCACCAGGAAATCAGCGCCTTTGACAGGGCCAAGCAGTTTCTGGTGGCTCAGCGCCTGATTCTGCCCTTTTTCACGCTGCAGGAAATTACCGCGGTTGTCCAAGCCGAGGTCAGCGCTCGGGAAAGTGCTCCCGGATCGCGCCATCCCAGCCCAGCCAATCCGCAGGGCCACCTTCCCGAGCACACCCAGATGGAAGTCATGAAGGACTTTTTGCAATACGGGCAATGGCTGAGTGTTGCTTCCAATGGCCCGCTGTGGTTTCGCGGGTACGATGAGTGGAACGACCAGCAAGTCGCGGCCAGTGTTCCAACCGTTCTGGCGGCATACCGGGCGACCGGCATAGTGGTTGGGCATACTCCACAGCGCGATGGCCGGATTCGCAGCCGCTTGGACGGCAAAGTGTTTCTCATTGATACAGGAATGCTTTCCAGCTACTACCCACAGGGCAGAGCGTCGGCACTGCAAATCGGCGATGGGGGGAGCTTCACGGCCGAGTACATGGACCAGACGGTCGCGCTTTCGGGACAAGCTAAACGGTAGCTGACCCTTGAGTACAGGCCGGGTACGGAGAAATGGCCGCCCTCTCGGGGATTGGGCGACCGAACCGGCAAGAAAGGAAGTCCATGGTGCGGTGGTTGGAACGTGGGTTGAACCTTCGTCCCGGGGACCTGGGGCGAGGAGCCCTCCTCTGCTCCTGCCTTTTCCTGATCATTACCAGCTACGTGGTCGGTAAGGTAGCCGGTGACGCGCTCTTTCTTGCGCGTTTTAACGCCCGGCAGTTGGCCTACGCCGATATCTGCAGCGCCTTCGTTGTGGCTCTCGTAATTTCCGCCTACGTGCGTTTTGGGCGCAAACTGTCTGTGGTTAAGTTGCTGGTGACCAGCATGCTTTTCTTCGCCAGCAACTGCGCCTTGTTCTGGGTTTTGTCCTACACCTACCGCCCCGCCTGGCTGTATCCCGTGTTCTACGTCTGGGTGAAGACCTTTGGAGTGCTGGCTCCGGCGCAAGTATGGACCCTGGCCAATTACGTGCTCACTACCCGCGAGGCCAAGCGGGTCTTTGGCCTGATCGGGGGAGGAGCCATATCAGGCTGGATTTTCGCTGGTTTCTTTTCCCGAACCATCGCCAAGTTCTTCGGCACGGAAAGCCTCCTGGCCGGAATGGCGGTTTTCCTTTTGTTTTGTGCGGTCCTGATTGTATTCATCTGGCGAAGTGGGCGGGTGCGGCTGGGAGAGGAGCAGGAGGCGGAGGCACGCGCCGTCAAAGCGGGACCGAGCAGCCTGCGGGAAAGCATGCGGCTGGTGTTCGCTTCACCCTACCTGCGGGCCATTGCCGGAGTCATTTGTCTGTCAAACCTGGTGACCAATCTCACCATGTGGCAGTTCCGGGCCATCGCCCAGCAAGTCCTGGTACATAAAGATGCCCTGGCCGTGTTCTTTGGCGAGTTTAATCTCTATGCGGGGATGGTCTCGCTGGCTTTTCAGCTGCTTCTGACCACTCGTCTTTTGCGGCGTTTCGGTATAGGGAAAGCGCTGTTCGTGCTGCCCCTGGCAGTGATGGCTGGTTCTATCGGCTTGCTGGCGGTGGGCACGCTGGCGGCGGTGGTGGCCCTTAAGGGCACCGACCAGGTCCTGCGCTATTCGGTGGACAAATCCACAGCCGAATTGCTTTACCTGCCTCTCCCCTCGCGTTTGAAAATTCAGGTCAAGTGGTTCATTGACACGGTCATCTGGCGCGCCG
>DASVBI010000099.1:0-2570 GCA_036375915.1 Terriglobales bacterium
GTTCCAGGAGCGCGAGCGCATGATGCTCCACGAACTGCGCTCCTTCAACCAAGGACTGTTCTTCGTTCTGTTCGACACTCCCGATCGCATGCAACACATGTTCTGGCGCTTCATTGACCCACTGCACCCTCTCTTCAACCGCGATGTGGCGGCTGAGTTTGGGCATCGGGTAGAGGAACTGTACCAGCGCTGCGACCGCGTGCTGGGCCCGGTGCTGGAGCGTGTGGACGAAGACACGCTGCTGATCGTGCTTTCCGACCACGGGTTCAATTCCTTTCGCCGCGGTTTCCACACCAACACCTGGCTGTGGCAAAACGGCTTATTGGCGCTGCAGAACGGCGCCACTCCCAACCAGGATTCGGCAGATGGATTCCCCGGCGTGGACTGGTCGAAGACGCAGGCCTATGCCCTGGGGCTGGGGGGAATCTATCTGAACCTGAAAGGCCGCGAGGCCGGCGGCCTCCTGGAGGAGGGCAGCGCTGAAGCGGAGCGCGTGCGCCGAGCCATCGAACAGGGGCTGGCCAACCTAGCTGACAGTGAAGCGGGCAAACCCGCCATCCGCAGCGTCTCCCGCAAAGAGCAGATCTATTCCGGACCCTTTGCCGCCGACGCACCCGATCTGCTGGTTAACTTTCACCCTGGTTATCGCGTTTCCTGGCGGACATCTCTGGGCGGATTTTCCCATCGCCTGTTCGAAGACAACACCCGCCGCTGGAGCGGAGACCACATCATTGATCCGGACGCTGTCCCCGGCATCTTCTTCATGAACCACGCCACCACCCACAACCATGTCAACATGCTCGACCTTGCGCCTACCATCCTGAAATACCTCGATGTGGCGGGCTACGACAGCATGGAAGGAAAACCCCTCCTGTAATCTTCTGTTTCCGCGCCAGGCATTGATCCTCGAGAAGTCGCCCCGATGCGTGGCCCCTCTGTCCGTTTCCTCAAGTCCCTAAGCTGTCTCATGCTGCCTCGGCATTAGTGTCTTCGAGCATCACGACAGAGTGGCGACAAGCGAGGTATCCTTAACATCACATGTCCTCCAAGGCACAGTCTCGCAACAGGCTGAGTGTTCCTCTCCTCGATTTGAAGCAACAATATACGGCTATCCGCCAAGAGGTACAGAGTGCGCTGGCGGAAGTCTTCGAATCGCAGAAATTTATTTTGGGGCCGCAATTGCAGGCCCTGGAAACAGAAATTGCAGCCTATCTGGGCACCCGGTTTGCCATCGGTGTAGGCTCGGGCACCGACGCCCTGTTCCTATCTTTGCGGGCATTAGGGGTTGGCCCCGGGGACGAAGTAATCGTTCCGGCGTTTACGTTTTTCGCCACGGCGGAGTGCGTCAGCCTTTTGGGCGCAACCCCGGTGTTTTCCGATATTGATGCCAGCTCGTTTACTCTCGACCCGGTGGATACAGCAAGGAAGGTGACGCGGCGTACCCGGGCCATTATTCCCGTCCATTTATACGGCCAGGCAGCCGATATGGAACCCATCGTGGCGCTTGCCCGCCAGCATGACCTTCGCGTCATCGAAGACAATGCCCAGGCCATCGGAGCAACTTACCGGGGCAAGCGCACCGGCGCCTTGGCTGATGCCGGCTGCATCAGTTTCTACCCCAGCAAGAACCTGGGCGGGTGGGGCGACGGCGGCATGGTGGTTACGGATTCGGAGGCGACCGCCCAGCGGATTCGCTCTCTGCGCGACCATGGGACCAGCCACAAGTATCGCAGCGAAGAAATTGGCTGGAACAGCCGCCTGGACGAAATCCAGGCCGCGGTGCTGCGAGTCAAACTTCGCCATCTGGACGCATGGAATCAGCGGCGACGCAGTCATGCCGCCGCCTACGATGGCGCGCTCAAGACGCTCCCCAGCGTGGCTACGCCATTATCCGGCGGCTGGGGAGAACATGTGTTCCACCAGTACACCATCCGCGTGCCGCGCCGGGACGCGGTGCAAGAAGCCCTTGCTGAGCAGGGCGTCACTACGGCCATTTACTACCCCATACCTCTGCACCTGCAGCCGGCCTACGCTTCTCTCGGCTATAAGGCCAGCAGCCTGCCGCAATCGGAGCGCGCCTGCGCTGAGGTCCTGTCTCTTCCCATGTATCCGGAGCTTTCCCCGGAACAGATAGAGCACGTGGCCAATGCCTTGGCAAACGCCATGGCCGGCTAGCCTGCTTCCTCTCCCCGACCAGCGACTGCCTGCCGCCAGCTTCGCGATAGCACTTCCGTGCTATGTGGGGGCACGGTCGTGCCATTCTGGCGATAATTGCTTCCGCCTTATGCTGCTGTTAGTTACATCTGTCCCACGCCCACTTGAGCCGTCATGACGCTTCCCAGGAACATCATGACGCTGTAACTCTGAGGTAAGACATGAAGTACCAGAGAGTTTCTGCTAATGAACTCTTCGCTGCCATGCGCTTGGGCAGCGGTTCGATTGTGCGGCAACTCGTGGGACGCGATGCTCTGGTGGCTTGCAGCCGCGATGACGACGGGGTCTCGGCAATCCTGCGCTGCCTTTACGACTGGAATCTGGAGCTGATGGAGATTTTGCTGGCGAGCTGCCCT
>DASVBI010000533.1:0-4922 GCA_036375915.1 Terriglobales bacterium
ACCCAGTCGCTGTCGGTGCCGGAGGTGGAGGCGAACAGGTCGGCCACAATGTCGCCGGCCACGGTCACATCCTGAGTGAGCGTATCCGTTTCCCACGTGGCCACATCGGGCCGCGATTGCGCAAAGCGCTGGTCTTCGAGCAGCCACGTGGGCCAGCCCGGGCCGGGATAGGTGGGCGAAACGGGCCGGTGGCGGTAGGGAACCGGATGCGCGGGATCGGAAAGGTAGCTGTCGAAGGGCAGATCGTAATTTGCCGGGGGCGCCTCGAATGACAGCTTGCCGGACTCGCGGAGATACAGGTTTCGCTGACTTGCCTGGCGCGGTGGCCAGGAATCGTACTGCTTCCATTGATCGCTGCCGGTCTCGAAAGTAAGAGCTTCGCGTAACGGCAGCTTGCCCTTGTCCTTGAGCCAATATGCAAACCAGGGAGCCTGCACTTTGGCGCGGAAGTATTGGCCGGTGTTGCTTCCGAAATCAATCGGACCCAGTTTGCTGCCAGGTCCGCGCGCCCAGCCGCCATGGTTCCACGGTCCCACCACCAGGTAATTGAGATGCTTGGGGTCATTCTTTTCAAGCAATTCATAAATCTTCACCGGGCCATAGAAATCCTCCTGGTCCCACCAGCCGGCCACGTTGAGATCGGGCACGGTCGGATTCTTCAGGTAGGGCCAGAACGCCAGCTTCTTCCAGAAATCGTCGTAATTGGGGTGCTCGACAAAGTCGTCCCAGGTGGGCAGCTTGCCCTGGAAGTAGCGGGCGTTGGCGTTGGAGAGCGCGCCCAGGCGGAGATACCACTCGTAGGTGTCGTACCTGTCGAATTGGAAGGAAAAGTTTTCGTGCGTGGTTTCCATCAAGGCGGCGTATTCGAAGCCGTAGCTGAGGCGGAAAGCGCCGTTGTGGTGGAAGTCGTCGCCCAGGAACTGGTCTTCCGGCGAGGCCTGCTCGGAAACCGCCTTGAGCGCCGGGTGCGGCTCGAGCATGGCCATGGTGGTCAGCCACCCGCCATAGGAGATGCCCAGCATGCCGACGCGCCCATTGTTGTGGGGCACGTTCTTGAGCAGCCAGGCGATGGTGTCGTAGGTGTCGGTGCCCTCGTCAATGGAGTTGGGATTGCCGGGGTCCCGCGGCGGGCGGTTCATCACGAACTGGCCTTCCGACTTGTAGCGCCCGCGAATGTCCTGCAGAACGAAGATGTAGCCTTCGCGAATGAGATCGTCATAGCTGGCCAGCGCCCGGCTAAAGCCTTTCTTGTCATCGGACAGGCCGTAAGGCGTGCGCTCCAGGATGAAGGGCAGCGCGACGCTCTTTGCCTTGGGAATGTAGATTTCCGTATGCAGGCGGATTCCATCACGCATGGGAATCATGACGTCTTGCTTGCGGAAAATACCGCTGTAGTCGAGGGATTTTTGCGCCTGGGCGGTCAGAGGAGAAAGAAGGAAAGCCAGTGCGATGAGAAGGGGCGACATGTGACCGCGCTGCAAGGTGGTGGACACTTTTCTCCGCTCCGTGAACATAGAAAAATTTTTGTGGCGCGGACGCCCTCGCCCGCGATCGTTGACGTTCATAATGTGGCGCAAGTCCTTCGGTTCCCCCTGGGTGGGCTTCCTCCCGGGAGCACCTTCCGAAGGAGGGCGTCATGCTGAGGCCCTTTAGGGCTGAAGCATCTCGCGTGCAGCGCCGAACCGCTCGCTCTCAATGCAGCCCACAAGAATGCAAAACAATATCACAGCAGCTCTAGTGAGCGACCGGGAAGGAGTTGCTGGCGCGTCTTGGTGCCAATAGAGGCCTCCCTGTATCATGAACGGCTCAGCATCTCGCAACTTAACAGGACAATTCATGCGTGGACTGAAGGATAAGCGCGTCCTCATTACCGGCGGAGCCAGCGGCATCGGCGCCGCCACCGCCGTCCGCTTTCTGGAGGAGGGCGCGCGCGTGGTGGTGCTCGATCGCGATACGAAAGCCGGGGAGCGCATACAGCGCGAACTGCCGGCGCTTTCGGGAGTGGTGAACGCCGACGTTGCCCGTCTGGAACAGGTGAAGGCCGCCTTTGCCAAAGCAATTCAACTGATGGGCGCGGTGGATGTGCTCATCAACAACGCCGGCATCAGCATCCGCCACAACTTCCTCGACATTACCCCGGAGGAGTGGGACAAAGTGCTGGCGGTGAACCTGACCGGGGTGTTTTATGTGGCGCAGACGGCGGCCCGGCACATGATGGAGAAGGGAAGTGGGGTGATCCTGCAGACCGCCTCCACCAACGGCATGATGGGATATCCCTACTACGCCGATTACAACGCCACCAAGGCGGGCGTGATCGAGCTGACCAAGAGCATGGCGCTGGAGCTGGCGCCCAAGGTGCGGGTGAATGCGGTTGCGCCTGGGTACGTGCTCACCCCCATGCAGCGCGCCGAGTATACGGACGAGATGCTGGCCGAGGTGAACCGCAAAATCCCCATGGGTCGCCACGCCAAGCCGGAGGAGATCGCCGCGCTGTTTGCCTACCTGGCGTCCAACGACGCGGCTTTTGCCACCGGACATGTGTACGTCATGGACGGCGCCGAAACCGCCGGCGGGCTGGCCAGCCGTTAGAGGTGGCGTAGCCCAATTGGCAATTCGGAATCCAGCGGGTGCCCCACATTTGGCCGCAGGAGCAGGAGCTGATTTCTCTGCCTGTCTGTGGCGGCCAAATGTGGGGTGTTGTCGAGATTGAATCACGGGGAACGGGGCGGCAATGTTCAGGAACTTCCCCACATTTGCCCGCGTGTGACTCAAGATGGTGTAAGTAGATAGTGTGTGCGGGCAAAGGTGGGGCACCCGCGGGACGTCCCCGGGCGGCTGAAGCCGGCTTCCTGCCGCACGGAGCACGGCATGGCTAAAGCCATGCCCTTCCGAGATCGCGCGATTCCCGGGGCACTATTGAATAAGGGAAAGCCAAAGACGAACACTCTCGCGACCCCCGGCCGCCTGCAGGGCAAGGTTGCCCTCATCACCGGCGCGGCCTCCGGCATCGGACGCGCCAGCGCCCTGCTGTTCGCCCAGGAAGGCGCGTCGGTGGCGGTTGTGGACATCAACGAAAAGGCCGGCGAGGAGGTGGTTAACGCGATTACCTCCAAGGGGGGCCGGGCTCTCTTCGCCGTTGCGGATGTGACCCGCGCCGCCGATTGCCAGCGCGCAGTCCGCGGGGTGGCTGAACAATTCGGCGCGCTTCACATCCTGTTCAACAACGCCGGCATTATCCGCCGCGCCTCGGTGCTCGACTTGAGCGAGGCGGACTGGGACCGGGTAATGGAAGTGAACGTTAAATCCATATTCCTGATGTCGAAGTTCGCCATTCCGTTGATCGAAAAATCCGGCGGCGGCTCGATCATCAACACCGCCTCGGGATGGGGTTTGGCGGGCGGACCGAAGGCCGCCGCCTACTGCGCCTCCAAAGGCGCGGTGGTGCTGCTTACCAAGGCCATGGCCATTGACCACGGACCGCAGAACATTCGCGTCAACTGCATCTGCCCCGGCGACACCGACACTCCCATGCTGCGCGGGGAGGCGCGGCAGTTGGGGGCGGCCACGGACAGGTTTCTGCAGGAAGCGGCGCACCGGCCGCTGGGTCGTGTGGGGACGCCTGAGGAAATCGCTCAGGCGGCGCTCTACCTGGCCAGCGACGCCGCCTCCTTCGTTACCGGTACCGCGCTGGTGGTGGATGGCGGCGGCCTGGCAGGAACTCTCTAAACCCGGCGCGCGTTGGCCCGCGCCCGCGCCACTCCGGCGCGCACCCCACGCTCGACGGCGCGGCAATAGCCGGCATCATCCATGGTCTTCATGACCGTGGCCGCAATGCCGCCGGGCGTGGCCGCCTCATGAATTAACTTCTGCAGTGGAAGCTTGCCTTCAGTGAAGGCTATTACGCCGCCGGCCAGGGCGTGCGCGGCCGCAGCCAGGGCGGTTTGCCGGTCGAGGCCCAGCTTTTCTGCGGCGCCCGCCAGAGCCGCCAGCGCGTGATAGCCATGGCTGGAAGAGTAAGTCGCGGTGAAGACGTCGAATTTCTTCTCCGGAACCTCGAGCACAGTTCCAACCTGAGCAAAAAATTCGCGCACCCGCCTGCGCTCAGGCCGCGAAATGTCTTGGGAAAACGCCAGCGCGGTGAAACCGCGTCCAGTGCGGCAGGTGGGGCTGGGCATGGCTCGCGCCCAGCGCACCGGCGGTCCCAGGCGCCGGCGCAACCTGGCCAAGGGAACGCCCGCCGCCAGGCTGATGGCAATCAGCGCTCGGTCCACAGGGCCGAGGTCGCCCAGCAGTTCGCGCACAGCATCTGGTCGAACGGCGATAACCAGCAAGCCGGCTTTCGCCACCGCGCGCCGCAGGTCGCGTTCCACTTCCACGGCAAACCTGCGCTGCAGTTGCCGTAGTTTGGCAGCATGGCGGTCATGCACGACTATAGGCTGACTATAGCCGGCCAGGCGCAACCCGGAAATCAGCGCGCCGGTGATGCGCCCGCCGCCGAGGAAGACTGTGGCCTTCATGTAAGCCGCGCGCAGGCCCGATCGGCGGCGCGCACCAGCGCCTTGATGTCAGCTTCGGAATGCGCCGTGCTGATGATCCAGTGCAGCCCGTTGGAGGGCGTCATGTAGATGCCTTCTTCCAGCAGCAGTTGCACGAAGCGCGAGTAGCGGGCGGCGTCTGCATAGGCGCAATAATCGCGGTAGTCATGGATGGCCTCGCGCTCAGTGAAGTAGATCTGGAACATGGGGCCGAAGCCCTGCACGATGGCCTTGAATTTGCGCCGGGCAAAAACGTCGCGCAGTTCGCTGATGGCGGCATCGCCCAGACTGCGCATTTTGCGAAAGGCGGCGTTGTTGTCGGCGGCCAGCAGGTCAAGATTCGCGGCAATCACCTTCATGGTCAGGCGGTGGCCGTTGAAGGTGCCA
>DASVBI010000682.1:0-10949 GCA_036375915.1 Terriglobales bacterium
CCCCCCAAACTTACGATAAGGGGATTTCTCGACACCTATTGCGGGTTTCAGGATGCGGAGGCCGTGGCAGCCAAGGGCTGCTCTTTTGCACCCATGATTACGAGCCAGAGCATGGTCGCCACCTCTCCCATCGCAATCGGTTGGGTGATGGAAAACACCTTGTCCCCGTGGGCAGGCAATAGAAGGCCGGTAAGACTGAAGGACAGCCAAGCGAAGCCTGCGAGTGTCAGCCAGACGCCGAGGAAGCGGGGCAGGAAGCGCGATCTGTACACCAGCAGACCGAATGGGAACAGCCACAGGCCTGCGAACATGAAGTTGGCAAGGTCAAGCTGGTGATGCAGGTCGAGGAACAGCCGGGCGAAGGCGTCACGCTGCGGCTTGTCGAAGACGGATAGGTAACCGGAACCGCGAGCGAACAGCAGGGCGGCTGCGTCAGTCACCACGTTGACAACGAATAGAGGCACCTGCATCAAGCTGCCCAGGATCACCATCAGTACGGCGAGCGTCTGGTCAACTCCTTTGAGCAAGCGGTATAGAGCGAGCGGGACAAACAGCCACAAGGCTGCGCCGAGCAGGCTGCTGACAATGCCCCAGCGGAAGAGCGACTCATGCGCCGCCACATTGGCGGCTGTCGCTGTCGCGTTCCCGCTTACGAACAAGGTGCTGGGAATGTACATAAGGCGCACGACGCCGACCACAGAGGCCAGGATGTAGAGGAACCCCGCGACCCGGGCATTCTTGCTAAGTAAGGTCATACGTCCTCCCAAAGACGACGTAACCATAAATACGAGGGGAATGCGTGAAAGTTCCGGTGTTTTACCCTGGGGTAGCTGGTAGTTGTCGAGAACAGGACTTCACGTACTTTGAGAATCTGCACCATCTCTGGTGCAAGTCCTAAAGAGTGACATGGGGAGTTATCAACAATTACTTGCCTCCACTCGCGCCCATGTGGGAGCGTGACCTAATGGATCACCTGGTGGCGTAGCGGCTGCCGTTTTTTTCTTATACTCCCGAGATGGCTCTCATCGTTTTCCTGCGAGGCGTCAATGTTGGTGGACACAGGACGTTTCGCCCAAGCATGCTCGCAAAAGCACTCAGCGACTATGATGTCGTGAATGTCGGCGCTGCCGGCACTTTTGTGGTTCGTAAACCTCCCTCTCGAGCAAAGCTCCTTGCTCAATTGCGCCGGAAGCTGCCCTTCGAAGCGGAAGTTGTGCTCTGCCCTGGCGGCGATCTTATCCGCCTGGAGACGGAGAATCCGTTCGCCGGCGAACCGTCATCCCCGGATGTGGTTCGGTTCGTAAGCATCCTGTCGAAAGCCGGCGGCGTTCGGGCGTCGCTTCCAGTCAGGTTTCCGTCAGACGGGGAGTGGCTGGTGCGAGTGATGGCGTCGGAAGGCCAATTCGTGTTTGGAATGTACCGTCGTCACATGAAGACCATCGGCTATCTTGGCCAGATCGACAAGCTGTATGGGGTGCCGGCTACAACCCGGAATTGGAACACGATCATGGCGATCTTGCGGATATTGAAGGGTTCCGGTTAATTATCAGCCCGCGGTAAACTGTGGGGACTTATCCCAACCCACGCCTAACGCGTGACGTTCCAACCTCCAAAAGTTCAGCCGCGCCTCACGTTCCGTGTCCCGGCCTGGAGGTTTCCTGGACGCGGCCCGCGTGGCGCGGCTGAAGCCTGGCCTTCTATCGGGTTAGGTCAGAAAGAACTCGCGGGCTATTTTGCTCCACTCCTGATCGGGCATGTGAGCCGTCAGGTCGCCCATGGCCACCCCGCCATCCTGGGCCAGCGCGCCCAGCGCACCGGGCATGTAGCGCTGCAGGCGAGTGGCGGATTCCTCCGTCCACCAGCGCGCCAGAGCGCCACCCAGAAGATTGCGGAAATTGGTCTTGGCATCGGGCGATTGCACGGTTACGACCCAGCCCTCGCCGTAGGGGTCGCGCGCGGCCAAATCGGGATCGAGCAGGACCGATTCGTTGATTTCAACCACGCTGCCTTCGATGGGCGAAACCATGTCCACGGCGCTGCCGTCGCGGTGCAGGGTCCAGATCTTCTGGCCCTGGCGAATCCACTGGCCGCGCTGCGGCAGGGTGATGCGCTCAATCTTGCCCGCCAGCTTAGAGGCGAAGTCATCCAGTCCCACCCGCACTAGAGCGGGGCTCTCATTCAAGGCCCAGGTGTGGCCAGGATGGTAGCGCAGGTTTTCCGGCACCTGGAAGCCGCCCACCAGGCTGGGCTGCAAACGGGCGGGCATGAGCACTTCGCGCTGCGGAGGAGCCACCGCCAGTTCCGGTCGTACCACGACGCGCTTGCGGCTATAAAAGTGATCCACCAGCAGCAAGGCGGCGAAAGTCAAAATTACGAGAAGGACGGTCATGGTAGCACCTCCCCCAGCGCTCGGGCGCTGGCCGATTTTTGGCGGTGGCCCTATTTGCCTGCCACTCGCCACTCTTCATAAGGCAATCGTCATGCCGAAGGGCAGAGGGGAGCAGTGGCAACTTGCAGTTTGCTGAGGCACAAAGAGTTGCGCGATTACTGTTGCGAATGTTTCATTTTTGAAGCGGCCAAATGCAACAGGGATTTGTTGCGATTCACATCTGTCCGCTATCAACAATTGGCCATATTTCCGGGAACTGGACCCACAACTCCCATAAAACTCGGAGGTTAGACACTTGGAGCCGACTATGTTGTCATTTGCAACGGCGATTGATGAAGAACACAACTGAGCGTCAGCGCTTGAATGGAGGAAACAACCTCAGGGACTGGGGACCTTTTCTCCAGCGACTCGCAGGACAGGACTGAAGCCCGTGCCCCGCCAAAAGATAGGCGGGCACTGGGAACTATTCTGCTGCTTTGCCCTTCACCACAATTCCGATCAGCAGAGGCTCGCCGGTCTGCATCTTCAATTTGCCGGCGAACACCCAGTGCTCCTGGCCATCGTTGCTGACAGCGGGCGCCGTGTCGCTGGGTGGCTGCACCAGGTTGATGGGGCCGGGATGCGCGCTGCCAGTAGCCTTGCGGCTTAGCGTGACTAACTGCTGGAAATCGAATTTCGCGGCGGGGTCAGGATCGTCGGCAGCTCCTACGAGCAGGGCAAAGTCACGGTTGTCAGCCACTCCCAGGTGATTGCCGTCGTTGGGCAGAAGTTCATAACGCAAGGTGTAAAGACCGGGCTGAACCGGCTGGCCGCGATAGTCGGTGGCGGGCTTGGTGAAAGAAATGACGCCGATGAGCGTGGATTCAGTGAGCTGCGGGAAAAGCGCGCCCTCGACGTCAGATTTGCCGCTGGCGGGCACGCCGGCGCGCAACCAGATTTTGCACCATTCGCTGCCGTCATCGAGAAGAATGCTGTAGCCGGCCGGCTCCAGGGCCTTTTTCAATGCATCCGAAGCGGCGGCATCGGTGAGGGGTCCGATGGGCTCGACCTTGCCTGTCGGCGCGGCCAGCAGGAGTGGGGTGAGGGACAAGAACAGAGCGGCCAAGGCGAGGATACGGTTGCGCACATCTTCCTCCAGCGAAGAGGAGCAGGATACCCCGGCGCGAGCGCGCGGCTCAAGTTCGGGTCCCGTCCCTGTGGGACTGGATGAGAGTAGCCCGCCACTTCAGCGGCGGGAACATTCGGAGATGAAACCAAGAGCGCCGTAGGCACGACTGAGTTGCCATGCTCGAGAACGGGGATTCAGCCGTCCCTAACGGGACTGCCGGCAGATTGTCGCGGCGTCCCCGCCAGTAAACTGGCGGGCTACTTTCACCCGGTCTCTACGAGACCGTTAAGTACAGGTGACTACTCAGTCCTCGCAGGAGATATCAAACACAGGTCCCCTTCGGCTCTGCTCAGGGCAGGCTCTCGCGAACTCGGCTCGGGCTCGCTTGGGATGAGAGCTTTAGTGTTTGTTGCTGATGTGCGGCCCGCACAAGAAAGCGCGGAACCCGGAGGTTCCGCGCTGTTCGCTTCCTGAGGTGTGCGCTTAGCGCGCGAAGGTGCCCACAAAGGCGCTGCGCTTGTCATGGAGTTCCCAGGACTCGCCCAGGTCGTTGCCCTGGTACTTATCGGTCATGGCCACCACCGGCATGGCATGCGCGGTTTCAGTGAGCGGCGGATAGTAAGTGTGCTCGTTGCCGCAGAAGTGGTCCTTATCGTTGAGACCGCGGGTTTGCACGGTGACGAAGCTGCCGGCGCGCAGGAAAGCCGCGCCATGGTGCTGGTGGTCGCGCAAAACGGCAAAGTCCACGGGCGCGGCTACCACCCGCTCCACGTTGCCCAGCAGCTTGCCGCCCATATGGCGGGCAAAGGCGCTAAGCGCGGCCTGCTGCTGCGGAGTGGCTTCGTCGTCCACGATCAGGATTGCCTTGGCGGGATAGGGATCGGCATAGGGATCGCCCAGGGTGGCATTGGCGCGAACCACCGCGACCACACTATGGCCGGCCAGACTGACGCCGTCCCAGCCGCCGCGCTGCACATGCCAGGCCAGGATGGCTTCCTGGCCATTCAGGCCGACTTCGCCGTTGGCAAAGCAGGGCCCGGTCCAGACATCGGCGCTGCGGGTTTCGATGTAATCGCCGCTGATCTGGTCAGCGGCCAGGGCGCTGCCAGCCAGCGCTAAAACGGAAACTACCAGGATTGCAAGCAGACGAGATTTCATGGGCTACTCCTCACCCCTGAGGTCTTGTGTCTATTTTCCGCCAAAGGGAGGGGAAAGGGAAGGGGGGCGCGGAATCTGTAAATGGCGCTTGTAATCTGCAATGTCGCGTGAATTGCGAGTTACACCCCTAGGGAACATTTTCGCGGGCGAGGGCGCCAGCGCCACCAACACACAATTTAGCGACCCTGTTCCGGATCGAGTCCGCGTTCTTCCGCGGCGAAGAAGTCAGGCCCGAGCGGACAAGAGCCAGCCGGGAGTTGTATACTGCTCTGCCCACGGGAACACGGACGGCGCGCGCCGTCTAACTGTCAACTTTCCGCAACCAATCACAACCGTTCATCCCCGGCGGCCCCAAGCCGTCACTTGCTTACGTTAGCGGAGGCCAGAAATGGCTGATGATGACGAGAAAACTCCCTCAGGCGTTTCACGCAGAGAATTTCTGAAAATTTCCGGCATTGCCGCGGCGGTGCCGCTGGTAGCGCCGCAGGTGGTGGAAGCGGCTGGCGAAAAGGTGCCCGTCTATGGCCCGGGCAAGGTGGCGATGAGCTTCACCATTAATGGCAAGAAGCACAGCGCACAACTGGAGCCGCGGGTCACGCTGCTGGACGCGCTGCGCGACACCTTCGACCTGACCGGCGCCAAGCGCGTCTGTGACCGCGCCGAGTGCGGCGCCTGCACCGTGCTGCTCAACAACAAGCCGGTGTATGCCTGCACGGTGCTGGCCATCGAAGCGCAGCACCAGCCCATCACCACCATCGAGTCGCTGTCGGAAGGCGGCAGGCTCCACCCCATTCAGGCGGCGTTCGTGGAGCATGATGCGCAGCAGTGCGGCTTCTGCACGCCCGGCTTTGTGATGGCGTGCAAGGCGTTCCTCGATGAGCACCCACACCCCACGGCGGAGCAGATCCGCTACCACCTGAACGGCAACCTGTGCCGCTGCGGCACCTACAAGGGCATCCGCGAAGTGATCGCGCAGATGTCGGGCACGAAGGGAGCGTAAGTCATGGCGGAATACAAATGGCCTGCGCCGGCGGAACGCAAACTGATCGGCCAGCGCATTGCGCGCGTGGACGGCCCGGTGAAAGTTTCCGGGCGCGCCAAATACAGCTACGACTACAACCCCAAAGGCCTGCTGTTCGGCAAAGTGCTGCGCTGCCCCTACGCGCACGCCCGCATCACCAGCATTGACACCAGCGCGGCGGAGAAGATGCCGGGCGTAAAAGCGGTGCAGGTGGTGCAGAAACCGGGCACGGAAATTCTCTGGCAGGGCGACGACGTCGTTGCCGTGGCGGCGGTGGATGAACCCACGGCGGAAGACGCCATCCGCGCCATCCAGGTGAAGTACGAGGTGCTGCCGCACAACGTTTCGGATTCTGAACCACCACCGGGAGCCGGCGACGGCCCTCCCGGCCCCATGAGCGAGGATGACCTCGACGACGCGCTCAGCAACCAGGTGCCGGAGGCGCAAGTCATCAGCCGATTGCAGAAAGACGGCGTGACCTTCCAGGTCACCGATGACATGACCAAGGAACTGAAGGGCTATGGCGTGCCAGATGCCGTTATCAATGCCCTGAAGGCTGCCCCCTACCATCCAGAGGCAGCCAACCAGCAGCGCCCGCCCTATCAGAAGACGGCGGCGCAAACGCTGGGCGATCCGGATAAGGGCTTTGCCGCCGCGGAAGTGGTTTCGGAGGGCATCTATGGCGCGCCCGTAATTACGCACTGCTGTCTGGAAACGCACGGCTCGGCGGCGGAATGGCCCAGCCCCGATCACCTGTTCGTGCATTGCTCCACCCAGGGCGT
Source organism: Terriglobales bacterium (assembly GCA_036375915.1). GTDB lineage: Bacteria > Acidobacteriota > Terriglobia > Terriglobales > Acidobacteriaceae > JAICWP01. Next base: position 6,459 of record DASVBI010000682.1, read on the forward strand.
TTCCGGTCTGCCCGACCAGTACGCGCAGGCGCTCAAAATTTCCGGCGGCAACGTGCGCGCCCACCAGGACCACGTTGGGGGCGGCTTCGGCAGCAAGTTTTCGCCGGACCGCTGGGGCATCGCCACGGCGCAACTTTCCAAGAGCGCCGGAGGCAAGCCGGTGAAGTACATGCTGGAGCGCGACTCCGAGCTGATGACCGCGGGGGCGCGGCCTTCGGCTTTCGCGCGCGTAAAGGTAGGCGCCAAGCGCGATGGCACGGTGGTAGCCTGGCAGTCGGATTCCTGGGGCACCGGCGGGCCGGCGGGCGCGGGCTCTCCACCCATCCCTTACGTTTTCGAAATTCCCAACCAGCGCAAGCAACACACCGCGGTGCGCACCAACCAGGGACCGGCGCGCGCCTGGCGGGCTCCCAACCATCCGCAGGCGGCGGTCATCACCATGGGCGCCCTGGACGACCTGGCGCACAAGCTGAACATGGACCCGCTGGAGTTCTTCACCAAGAACCTGGACATTGCAGGCCCGCGCGCGCCCATTTACCGGGAAGAGTTTCCCATTGCCGCCGAGCTGATGGGCTGGAAGGAGAAGTGGCACCCGCGCGGCGATAAGACGGCCGGCCCCATCAAGCGCGGGGTGGGACTCTCCATGCACACCTGGGGCGGGCGAGGCCACGCCAGCAACTGCCTGCTGACCATCCATCCCGATGGCTCGGTTGATATCAAGATGGGCTCGCAGGACCTGGGCACGGGGACGCGGACGGCCATCCTGATTGTGGCGGCGGATTCGCTGGGCATCCCCATGAACGCGGTTACGCTGAACATAGGCGACACGCTCTACCCGCCGGACGGCGGCTCCGGTGGCAGCACAACCATTGGCGGGGTCAGCTCCTCCACCCGACGCGCCGCCCTGATGGCGCTGGACCAACTGTTCGCCAAGGTGGCGCCTGCCCTCAGTGCTCAACCGGCCGACCTGGAAGCCAAGGACGGCATGGTGCGGGTAAAGAGCGACCCCAGCAAGGCTCTGAGCTGGAAACAGGCCTGCTCCAAGCTGGGCGCCATGCCGGTCAGCGTGACCGGAAAGAATCCCGGCCCCGGCAACCTGATCAACAGCGGCGTGGGCGGGGTGCAGATGGCCGACGTTTCCGTGGACACCGAGACCGGCATCGTCAAAGTCAACAAGATGGTGGCGGTGCAGGACTGCGGGTTGATCATCAACGTGAAGCTGGCGGAAAGTCAGTGCTACGGCGCGCTCATCATGGGCATCAGCTACGCGCTTTTCGAGGAGAAGGTGCTCGACCCGGTGACGGGGCGCATGCTGAACCCCAACATGGAGTTCTACCGTCTGGCTGGGCTGCGCGACATCCCCGAACTGGTGGTGCACATGATGACCGACCCGCTCAACGACAACCGAGGCGTGATCGGACTGGGTGAGCCGCCGGTGATTTCTCCGGGCGCGGCCATTTCCAACGCGGTGGCCAACGCCATCGGAGTGAGGGTGCCCTTCCTGCCGCTCACCCCCGACCGGGTGCTGGCGGTGCTGGAACAGCAACAGAAGGCAGGTGCGTGATGCGAGCATTCGAATACACCAGTCCGACAACGCGCCAGCAGGCAGCGGAGTTGCTGGCGGGCAGCTGGGAGCAATCGGCGGTACTGGCCGGGGGCACCGATCTGCTCAGCCTGATGAAGGACGACGTGATAACGCCCAAACGCGTGGTGAACATCAAAGAAATTCGCGAACTGCACGGGGTGCATTATGGCGCGCGCGGCATGCAGATCGGGGCGCTGACCTCGCTGGGCGAACTGGCAGATCACGCTTTGGTGCGGCAGCACTATCCCGCCTTTGGCGACGCGCTGGTGGAGGCGGCCAGCCAGCAGATTCGCAACATGGCCACCATTGGCGGCAATATTTGCCAGCGCCCGCGCTGCTGGTACTTCCGCTCCGGTTTCGGCCTGACGCCGAAGACGCCGGAGGGCAAGTCGCTGGTGGCGGAAGGCGACAACCGCTACCACGCCATCCTGGGCAACGACGGCCCGGCGCTGTTTGTAAGCCCCTCCAGCATTGTGCCGGCGCTGATCGCCTATGGAGCGCGCATCCGCATCGCCGGGCCCAAGGGAGCACGCGAGGTGACGCTTGAAAAATTCTTTGTGATTCCCAAGGCGGAGGGCGAGCGCGAACACGATTTGCGGCCCAACGAGATTGTGACCGACATTTTCCTGCCGCCTCCGGCCGGAGGCAGATATGCGCACTACGAAGTGCGGCAGAAGGAAGCCTTCGACTGGCCGCTGGCCTTGGCGGCGGTGGCCCTGCACATGAACGGCGATACGGTGCGCTCGGCCCGGGTGGTGATGGGCTACGTGGCGCCGGTGCCGTGGGTGTCGGCGGAAGCGGAGCAGGCGCTGGTGGGCAAGACCATCAGCGAGCAGACGGCGCAGGCGGCGGGCGAGGCGGCCGTCAGCCAGGCCAAGCCGCTAAGCCGCAACGGCTACAAGGTTCAGCTGGCGCGGGTGGCGGTGAAGCGGGCCATTTTGCAGGCGGCGCAGGGCAAGGCAGAGGGAGGAGCGGCATGATCAGCGAGCAGGAGCGGTTCAACACCGAGAATCCCAGCCTGTGCCCGGGGCTGCGCTGGAAGCGCCAGTTCTATGATTCCGAACCCGACCCCACGGTGCAGCGCTCTAACGACGGCAACTTCTGGTGCGTTTACACACAGACCTGCATTGGCCCCGACGGCCGCATTGCCGAGCCGCGCGCCTGCTCGTTTCCGCTGCGCAAGTGCCATGGCAGCGGGCAGTGCGGGTGAAAAACCAGTGGTCAGTTGTCAGTTCTCAGTTGGTTCTTGCCAGCAAACTGATGGCCACGATGCACCAATACTTTCTTGGTTGGCAGGCGCGGTGAATCGCTGTCACGAATAGCCGCTACCTAAGACTGGGAGAAACAGCCCGGAGGGGCGGCATAGTAAAGCCCAGGACGGCAGTCCTAGAACGACACACGTCATCCTTGATAAAGGCGAGCTGCGTTGATAAAGGCGAGCTGCGCTCGCCGGCACAGGCGAGGGCGCCTGGGCCCACACAAGTCGCACGAGATCCTGCTAGATTCACCTCAGCCCCTGAGTCCCGCCGCGTGGTTTTCTCATCTTGTAAACTAAATGCTTATGGCAGAGGCGAAGTTTGAAGTGGAGAGCGCGCCCGAGTCGGCCGAGCAGGCCCCGGCGCAAGCTGCTGAGCGGGAACGGGTTTTCGATGCCTTCCGGCGCTGGGGATATCTCCAGGCCGATCTCGACCCGCTGGGCTTGTTCCGCCCGCAGCCCCATCCTGAACTGCGGCTGAGCGGGCCCGCGGCCGAGGAGGCGCGGCACTACTATTGCGGCAGCATCGGAGCCGAGTTCGCGCACATTTCCGACCCCGAGCGTCGGCGCTGGATTGAGCAGGGGATGGAATCGCCAGCGCCGGCTAGCGACCAGCAGCACACTTTGGAGCGCCTGATCCGCGCCGACCTGTTTGAGCAGGTGATGCAGTCGCGCTACCTGGGCAGCAAGCGCTTCTCCCTGGAAGGCATCACAGTGCTCATCCCATTACTGGATGAACTGCTGGAGGCTGCTGCCGAAAATGGGGCCGAGCAGGCAGTGCTGGGCATGAGCCACCGCGGGCGGCTCAACGTGATCACCCACATTGTGGGGCGTGCGCCCTCGGAAATTTTTGCCAACTTCGAAGATGTGGACCCGCGCAGCGTTCTGGGCGGCGGCGACGTGAAGTACCACCTGGGCGCTACCGGCGTCTACACCACCGAGCATGGCCGTAACATCAACATCCACCTGGTTTCCAATCCCAGCCACCTGGAGGCGGTGGACCCGGTGGCTCTAGGGCGGGTGCGGGCCAAGCAGATCCGCACCGGCAAGGATGGCGTGGCGCGTTACCTGGCCATCATCATGCATGGCGACGCGGCTTTTGCCGGCCAGGGCATTTGGGCGGAAACGCTGAACTTCGCCGGCGTGAAAGGTTACTCGATCGGCGGTTCCATCCACATCATCGTCAACAACCTGATCGGCTTCACCACCACGCCTCCAGAGTTGCACACCTCGCGCTTCTCGGCGGAACTCGCCCGACGGCAGGATATCCCCATTTTTCACGTCAACGGCGAAGACCCGGACGCAGTGGTGCGCGTGGGGCGGATGGCGATGGAATACCGCTACCAGTTCGGCAGCGATGTGATCATTGATGTGATCGGCTACCGGCGCCACGGGCATAGTGAAATTGACGATCCCACCATCACGCAGCCCGTGCTCTACAAGGCCATCGAACAGCACCCGCCGCTGTGGCAGATCTACGCCGAGGACATCGGCGTTGACCCTAAGCCGCAAGCGGAGCAGGTGCGGGCCGAATACGATCAGGGTCAGAAAGAAGCCAAGGGGCTGACCAAAAAGCCCAGCTTGCGGCGCCTGCCCGACTATTGGGCCAACTTCAAGGGCGGACGCTACAAGCCGGAGCATGAAGTGGAAA
>DASVBI010000716.1:0-5879 GCA_036375915.1 Terriglobales bacterium
CGCTTGAACGCTGGGCCGGCATGCAAGGCGCGGAAACAGCGGTCGTTTGGGATGCCCACCTCGGAGGCTACCCGGTCTGCCTGATCGGCATTGAGTCCAAGCCCGTGCCTCGCCTGGGTTTTGTTCCCGCCGATGGACCGGACCAATGGACCGCCGGCACCCTCTTTCCTCTGTCCTCCAAGAAGGTGGCGCGCGCCATCAATGCCGCCAGCAACAATCGGCCGGTTGTACTGCTGGCCAACCTTTCCGGATTTGACGGGTCTCCCGAGTCATTGCGCAAGCTGCAGTTGGAGTATGGCGCCGAGATCGGTCGAGCCGTGGTGAACTTCAAAGGTCCGATGGTGTTTTGCGTCATCTCCCGCTATCACGGCGGGGCCTACGTTGTCTTTTCGCGGGTGCTGAACGAAAACCTGGAGGTGACGGCGCTGGAAGGAACCTACGCCTCGGTGATCGGCGGCGCTCCTGCCGCTGCCGTTGTTTTCGCCAGTGAAGTGGAAGCCAGGGCGCGCAAAGATTCGCGTTTGCAGGTCTTAGCGGAGGCAATGACTAAAGCGGAGGGTCTCGAGAAAGGGCGCTTGCGCGCCCAGTGGAACGAACTCTTCAAACTCATACATTCAGAAAAACTGGGGGAAATGGCAGCCGAGTTTGATGGCATCCACACCGTACAGCGAGCCCTGGGAGTGGGGGCGCTGCACCGCATTATCGCGCCTTCGCATCTTCGCCCTTATCTGATCCATGCGGTGGAGCGCAGTATGGAAAAGGAAAGGAAGGTGGCGCAGGCGGCCTGAAGCCTTTGAAATTCCCCCAATGCCACAGAATTGCGATGGAGATATGTTGGCTGCAACAGACCAGTGCGGAAGTCCCGGCCCACGATGATTGGCTATGTGCAAATGAATTGCTCCGCCTCAGAGACATGCGTTTTGCCAAGCGCCGCGCCGACTGGAGGCTGGGGCGCTGGACCGCGAAATGCGCGGTTGCCCTGTATCTTGGCCGGTCCATTGCAACTGGATTTCTGAGCGGCATCGAAATACGTCAGTCCCTCTCGGGCGCGCCCCAGGTCGTTCTTCGCAACAACCCGACGGTGCCTTCCATTTCCCTCAGCCACCGGGCGGGCACGGCCATGTGCGCGGTCGCTGCCCCGGGCATTGCCCTGGGTTGCGATCTGGAAACGATCGAGTCACGGAGCGACGCATTTCTGGCGGACTACTTCACCCTCGAAGAGCAGAGATTCGTCAGCCGCGCGCCAGCCGCGGACCGGGCCGCGCTTGTTGCTCTGTTTTGGAGCGCAAAGGAGAGCGCCCTTAAGGCGTTGCTGCAAGGGTTGCGGCTTGACACCCGCTCTCTGAACGTCAAAATTGTGAATGGGGAACGAAGCTCGAAAGACAACCTGCCATCATCTCCTGGGATGATTCCCCACGATTCGCAAACTAGCGTCCGCGCTTATCGCCAGGAGGTCTGGTGCGGGCTCCGGGTGCACTATGCTAACGGCGATGGCAAGCTCTATGGCTGGTGGAAACGTACTGAGAATCTTGTGTGGACATTAGTCGCAGAGTCGCCGTTGCTCCCGCCGGTCTTGCTCGACCATACTTATAACCCAGTGGTCTGAGCCTAAGCAGAAGGTCGGGCACGCCCGCCTCAGGGTGTCGCCCGCGTGCCGTTTCCGCGGACGAGCGAAGTTACAGTGCACAGCGTGCCCGACAGCGCTACTAATGGGATACTACTGGGGCCGTGATAAGACGGTGACGCGTCGCACGCAATTAAGTGACAGCGATGCGGCGCCTTGGCCCTTTTCCCCGGGCCAGCGCCCCGGTTTTCCAGCGGCCCGGTCCTTTTAAGCCGTTGCCAGGGCCAGCGCATCTTTTCACTTGGTGGCTGGGAATAACGACTCTGGGACGGGCTCAGCCACCTCCTGCACCGGCGCTCGCCGGGTAACGCCGAGTTGCTTTAGTCCGCCCGGTGTCAGCGGGCTGCGAGCGGTTGTTCCCAGCCGCGAAAACGGCTCTCTGCCATATATTGCTGCGGAGTGCGCCTTGGGTGAGCTATTATTACCAGCCGAAGGACAGCGCCGCCCGGGGATGCGACTCGGCGAAGTGCATTCTCCGCGCACACTGCAGCCGCGCGGCGAGACGGCGACACCGCTGCTCTCCATTTCCGACACATTTGCAGAAGTAATCGGGGAAGCAGCCGTGAAGGTGCAGGGGAGGACCGCTCATGCGCAAACTGGCAATCTGTATTTTGGTGCTAAGTGAGTTAGTTCTGGCTGGTGGTTTGGACGCCCAAAGCAATTCCTCGGCGCCGGAATCGGATACGGTTTCCTGTAATTTTGCCGATGGCAAGCAGGTCACGGTGCGCTACAACCGTATTCCCTTCAAAAAGGGGGAGCGACTGCGGGATAACAAAATCTGGATGCCGGGCGGTTCGGCCATGGTCCTGTTCTCAGGCGCCGACCTGAAGTTTGCGGCAAAGCAAATTCCCACCGGCGCCTACACCATGTACATGATTCCCGGCAAAAAGACCTGGGCCCTGATCGTGAGCAAGAATGAAAAACCGGAGAGCGCCTACGAACCGCAGCAGGACCTGGTGCGCGGGGAAATGGACCTGGGCCAATTGAGCCAGCCTAACGATAAACTCACTCTTTATTTTGGCCAAATGGGGCCCAAGCAGTGTGCCTTGCGCGTGTACTACGGAAATACCGGCGCGTTCACTGAATTTGAAGAGCTGTAAGTGTTCTTGTCCTCATGCCTGGTCGAAACCGGGGGTCAACGGTGGCGACGCTCGTCGGCGCAGGCGCCTGCCCCACAGCTGCAGCCGATCCATATACAGGTACACCACCGGAGTAGTGAACAGGGTAAGCGCCTGGCTCACCATTAAACCACCCACGATGGTGATGCCCAGCGGGCGGTGGAGCTCAGAGCCGGTGCCCTGGTCCAGCGCCAGGGGCAGAGCTCCCAGCATGGCCGCCATGGTGGTCATCATAATAGGGCGAAAACGCAGCATACAGGCTTCGTAAATGGCCTCCACCGGCGATTTGCCTTCGCTGCGTTCGGTTTCGAGCGCGAAATCAATCATCATGATGGCGTTCTTCTTCACGATTCCGATCAGGAGGATGATTCCAATCAGCCCAATGACGTCCAGGTTGTTGCGGGTGAGCAGCAGAGCCAGCAGGGCGCCCACTCCGGCGGAGGGCAGAGTGGAAAGAATGGTGATGGGATGGATGAAGCTTTCATACAGCACCCCGAGCACAATGTAGACGGTCACCAGCGCGAGCAGGATCAGAATGGGCTCGGTGGAGAGGGAAGTCATGAAGGCGGCTGCGGTCCCCTGGAAGCTGGCGTTAATAGCGGCGGGAAAGCCAATGCTGCGCTCGGCGTTCTCAATGGCGTCGGTGGCCTGGCTGAGCGAGATTCCAGGGGCCAGGTTGAAGGAAAGCGTGACCGAGGGAAACTGGCCCTGGTGGTTCACCGCCAGCGGCGTATTGGAGGGTTCGAAGTGGGCGAAGGAGGATAAGGGAACCTCCGTTCCCGAAGAAGAACGAACGTAAATGTTATGCAGGGCTTCCGGACTACGCTGAAAACGGCGCTCTACCTCCATGACCACGTGGTACTGGTTGAGGTCCTCGTACATGGTGGAGACCTGGCGCTGGCCGAAGGCGTCATAGAGGGCGTTGTCCACGTCCTGGGCGGCGACGCCCAGGCGGGCGGCGGTATCGCGGTCAATCACCACGTGCGCTTCCAGGCCATGGTCCAGTTGATCGCTGTTGACGTCGCGCAGTTGAGGCAGGGTGCGCAGTTTTGCCAAAAGCCGGGGCGCCCAGTTGTTAAGCTGATGCAGGTCCTGGCCCTGCAGGGTGTATTGGAATTGGGCGGCGCTCGGCCTTCCGCCGATGGTCAGATCCTGCGCCGATTGCAGGTACAAAGTAGCTCCGGGGATGGCGGCCAATTTGCGGCGCAGGCGGCCAATCACCTGGTCAGCGCTCACTTTGCGTTCCGCCAATGGTTTCAGAGTGATGAAGCCGCCGCCGGTGTTGCTGCCCCGCCCGCCGGCAAACGCGGTGACCGATTCAACCGCGGGGTCCTGCCGGATAATTTTGACGAACTGGTCCATTTTCTGGGCCATGGCGGAAAAGGAAATGTCCTGCGCGGCCTGCAGCATTCCCGCCAGGCGTCCGGTATCCTGCTGCGGAAAAAAGCCCTTGGGGACGATCACGTACAGGTAGATGCTGAGGCAGGCGGTGGCCACGGTAACCAGCAATGTGAGCGGCTGATGGCGCAGCACCCAGCGCAAAGCCCCGCGGTAGAGGGCGAGCAGGCCGTCAAACAGTGATTCGCCGAAGCGGTACACGCGTCCGTGATGTTCCTGCTCCAGGGGGCGCAGGAACTTGGCGCACATGGTCGGGGTAGTAGTAAGGGAAACCAGCAGCGACACCCCGATAGCCACGCTGAGGGTGACCGCAAATTCACGGAAGAGGCGGCCAACGATGCCGCCCATCAGCAGAATAGGAATGAATACCGCCACCAGCGACGTGCTCATGGAGAGTACAGTAAATCCGATTTCGCGGGCGCCGCGAAAAGCCGCCTGCACCGGTCCCATGCCCACTTCCAGGTAGCGGGTAATGTTTTCCAGCACCACGATGGCGTCATCCACTACGAATCCGGTGGAGATGGCCAGAGCCATAAGCGAGAGGTTGTCGAGGCTGTAGCCCAGAACGTACATCACCGCGAAGGTGCCCACCAGCGAGAGCGGAACGGCCACACTGGGAATTACAGTGGCCCGCGGGCTGCGCAAGAAAGCGAACACCACCAGGATGACCAGAATAATGGAGATAAGCAGGGTCAGTTCGATATCGTGAACCGAGGCGCGCACGGTGGTGGTGCGATCAAGCGCTATGTGCACATCAATGCCGCGGGGTATCGAAGCCTTCAGTTCGGGCAGCAGGGAGCGCACCCGGTCCACGGTGTCAATGATGTTGGCGCCGGGCTGGCGGAACACCACGGCAATGACGCCATCTTTCCCGTTGGACTTGCCGTAATGGTGCACGTCCTCAACTGAATCCTGGACGTCAGCCACATCAGCCAGGCGCACCGCTCCGCCGTTCTTATACGCAACGATAAGGGGCTGGTACTGCGCGGCCCGGAAGAGCTGGTCGGTGTCGTGCACCATCCAGGAACTGTTGCTGTCGGATAAGTGGCCCTTAGGGCGATTTGCATTGGCCGAACCGAGTACGGCTCGAACCTGATCAATGCCAACCCCCAGCTTGTTGAGGATGGTGGGATTCACGTCCACTCGAACCGCTGGGCGAGCTCCGCCCCAAATAAAGACCTGTCCCACGCCCTGCACCTGCGAGAGCTTCTGCGCCAGGATAGAATCGGCAGCATCGTAGATGCGCGGGGAAGGGATAGTGTCAGAGGTGAGCGCCAGGATCAGAATGGGCGCATCAGCCGGGTTCACTTTCCAGAACTGAGGGTTTTGGGGCAGGTTCGAAGGCAGTTGCCCGCGGGCAGCGTTGATGGCGGCCTGTACGTCGCGGGCAGCGGCATCAATGTTGCGGTTCAGATCAAACTGCAGAGCGATAGCAGTAGAACCTGTGCCGCTGCTGGAGGTCATCTGGTTGATGCCGGCAATACGGCCGAACTGCCGCTCCAGGGGAGTGGCGACGGCGGAAGCCATGGTCGCCGGGCTGGCTCCTGGGAGGCCGGCGTTAACCTGGATTACGGGGAACTCCACCTGCGGCAACGGAGCCACGGGCAGAAACTGGAAAGCCAGCGCGCCCGCAATCAACACCGCGGCCGCCAGCAACGAGGTGCCGATGGGCCGCTTGATGAATGGGGCAGAAATATTCATGCTTCAGTCGGCGGTCGCCGTCTCCTCCGCCGGTTCTT
>DASVBI010000383.1:0-7628 GCA_036375915.1 Terriglobales bacterium
CGGCGCGAGTGACATCTTCGAAAGTAACCCCCGCCGATGGTGTTGTGGCGCGGGCGCCCTCGCCCGCGGCTTGTGCGGTTTTGAAACACAGCCCCGCAATCGCCGTCACTATCAGAGCCGCCAGCGCCAGACTGGACGAGAAACGCATCAATGGACGCCGGAGGCCATTCCCCCGCTCTGTGGCTGTTGCTTGCGCAACTGCTGAAAGAGTTGCAGTTCGGAATTCGCCCCCGCGGTGTCGCCCGCCAGGCGCAGGGCGCGGGCCAACTGGTAGTGGGGGCTGGGATCACCGGGATTGAGGGCAATCGAGCGGCGCAGGGCCTCGATTGCAGTGGGCGTCTGCTGCAAAGCCAGCAGCGCCTTACCCAAGTCATAGAAGGCATCAGCGCGGCTGCCGTCCTGCTGCGTGGCCCGGCGCAGGTTTTCGGCCGCGGCTTGCGCCTGCCCCGACTGCAGCAGCACGTGCCCCAACTGGTAGTAAACCTCGGCATTGGCATCGCCACGCGCCACTTCCTTGTTATATTCCGCGACGGCTTGCTGGTCTCTGCCCAGGCTGGCATAGGCATAGCCCAGGTGATAATGGCCGAGGGGAACATCCGGCTGGAGCCGCAGCGCGGTCTTGAACTCTTCGATGGCCTGCAGCGAGCGGTTACTGTTCTGGTAGGCGCGGCCCAGCAGCAAATGTGCCAGGGGGCGGTCGGGTTTCAGGCGCAAGGCCTTCTGCAGCTGTTCGGCGGCCAGCGTGTACTTCTGATCCTGCAGGTGGACCAGCGCCGTGTCGTAGTGAATATCGTAGTCTTCAGGGCGCAGCTCCCCGGCCTGGCCCAGTTGTGCCAGGGCCTCGGCGTCTTTGCCGCTCTGAAAGTAGGCAATTCCCAGCCAGTGGTGGAAATCCGCGTTTTGCGGCCAGCGCGCCACCGCCTGTTGACCCAAGGAGATGGCCTGCTCCAGTTGCCTGGCCTGCAGGAGACTGAGCAACTGCTCGCCGGTTTGCTTTGGCGATTGCAGGGCGTCCCCGCCCGGAAGCGCTTGCGCGGCGAGAGTGGTCGCCGACAACGCTGCCGGGCCCGATGCGAGAACGATAGCGACTAAACCAAACCGGAGGAATGTTGCGGTCAGAAGAAGCCGGCGCCGGGCAGGCGCGACGCACCGAACCACAGACACATCCAAATCCAAGATATGCATGGAAGCGCAGCTGAATGGTAACTATTTTCAGCGCTGCAGCGCAAACCCAGCGTGCCCGCCTGGCGCGACCCATTAAGCTAAGTGAGGAATTTGGCGAGGAGGTTGTGGGCAGGACTGGCACGGTGAAAAGAAAAAGGCCCGGCCAGAGCCGGGCCTCGATGCACAGCAGGATACCAATTAGAACTTCGACCCTCCCCAACCGGAGCCAAAGCGGAAGCTGAGGCCGGCGGAGATGCGAAGGTTGTTCTGGGTCGCCGAAGCATGACGGGTCATGAGGTAGTCGCCCCCAGTGACCACACCCAGATGCTTGCTCAGGCCGAGTTCCACGCCGCCGCCCAGGGCCGACGCGAAGGCGTTGTCGCTAACGCTGGTGGAAATCCCCAGCGCCGAGGCAGAAACGCTCTGATGATCAAACCCGAACAGACCGTGCACGAACGGGTTGGTGCGGCCATGACCGAACTGAACGCGGGGACCAAACACGTAGGTGTAGTGCTTGTCCGACGCGGACGCGGAAACGGTCGTGGTTCCGACGGTAAAGGATGCGCTCTGGGTGTTGCTGGCGCCGGCGATGTTGCCTTCCAGGCCCAGCCAGTTGTTCATGAAGAACGTGCCGCCAGTGTTCCAGCCATTAGCGCCCAGCCGGCTGCCCACACCTTCATCCAGGCTGGTGTAGGTGTATCCACCTGTCAACTCCGCCTTAGGCATCAACTGCGCCCAGGCGCTGGAGGCGCAAACCGCCAGCGCGATTACCAGAATGCTCTTGAACTTAAACATTTTGTATTTTTCTCCTGACAAAAATTTCCCCCCCGGTCTTGCAATGGGGAGTAGTTTCGCGTGCTCAGGAGAAGTTGGCCAGATTACTCCCGTCATAGACCGACAAGGACACACACCTACACGGTTGGCCATGTACGGCCGAGGATGGGACCTTTCCCGCGGCAAGCGCCAATCCTTGCCCCTTGCGCAGGTAATACCCTGATAAGCAAGGAGATAGATTGGGGCCAGTTCAGGGCTTGAAGGGCCGTCTTAACTCTGATTGAGCGGGTTGCCCTGTCGTTTTGTCACTGCCGCGGGGTGGCGGCTGGGGAGGCGGCTGGTGGCGATCCGCTGGTTCTCTTCAGTTCCGCGGCTCGCTTGGCAGCCTCGGCTGCGAGTTGCTTCTTGCCCTGGGCCAGATAAGCCTGCTGCAGCAGGTCAAAACCTTCGGAAGTTGGGTGCTGCTCGGTGCTAGTTTTGAGCTGGCTGGCGGCTTCGGCGTACTTCTTTTCGGCCAGCAGGACCCGCCCCAGTTCGACCTGGGCTTCTGGGTTATTGGAATCCACCAGCAGGGCGGCCTCGAGCTGGTCCTCGGCGGAGGTGGGTTTGCCCAGCCTCAAATAGGTCCTGGCCAGAAGGATCCGTGCCGGCAGTTGCTCCGGCAGCAGGCGCAAACTGGCTTCCAAAGCTTCACGGGCAGAATCGAAATCGCCGAGCGCGAAGAGCGCCTGCCCCTGGTAAAAGGCGCTGGTGGAGTCGTTCGGCCGCAACTGGCGGGCCTTGCCCAGATCGGCAGCGGCTTGGCGATAGTCGCGGGCTTTCAGCTCCAGTTCGCCCAACTGGGAGAAGGCCAGGGCCGAGCTGTTGTCTTTCAGCAGCACCTTCTTCAGCAGGGCTCGGGCCTGATCAGTGTGGCCGCGGTCGCTCTCCAATAGGGCCTGATGCAGCAGGTTTTCTTCTTCTATTCTGTCCTTGGGATCAGGAAGCTGTAGCTGGGCGGCGCTCAGCTTCCCCCCATTCTTTTCCGCCTGATGCTGGGAAAGGAGGGCTTGCAGTTTCTGCTTCGTGGACGGGGCCGAAGAATAAAGGTTGTGCAACTCGCGCGGGTCGGCAGCCAGGTCGTAATATTCCGGCCGCGGCGCCTGGATCAGCTTGGCCCCTTCCGCCCGCACGCCACGCAGCGGCGCCCAGCCGAAGTGCAGGGGATAATCCGTTTCGCCGAAGAGCGGGCGCCCGCCGGCCTGGTCTGCTCCGGTAAGCAGCGGCTGCAGCGAGGCTCCGTCCATGTGCTCGCCAGGCGAAATGCCCAGCAGCCCCAAAACGGTAGGAAGGATGTCAATGGTCCTGACCTGGGCGCTGACAACCTTGCCCCTATCGCGCTCCTGCGGCAGCTTGACCATGAGCGGCACATGCAGGGTGGCGTCATAAAGAAAGATGCCGTGGGTCTGCTCCTGATGTTCGCCCAAGCCTTCTCCGTGATCGCCCACCAGAACGATAAGCGAGTTGTCGTACCAGCCGCGGCGACGCAGGTAGGCCAGAAAGTCGCCCAGGGCGTGGTCGGCATAGGCAATTTCGCCGTCGTAGAGATGGTTGCGGTAAATTTCCGAGTAGGGTGGAGGCGGCTCGTAAGGGTCGTGCGGATCGTACAGATGAACCCAGGCAAAGACGGGCCCCGCCGGCAGCGGGGTCAGGGACTGCTGGGAGTGGGGCCGGTCCAGCCATTTCGCCGCGTGCTGCACCACTTCCATGCCCCGCCGCTCCTCCACGTCCCAGTGGCCCTTGCCGGCGTGGGGCGGGAAATTGTCGTAGTAGTCAAAGCCCTGGTCGAAGCCCGGCGCCAGGGTTTTGGAATCGAGCACCACTGCGCCAACGAAGGCGGCGGTGTTGTAACCGCGCCGGTGCAGCAGCGTTGCCCAGGTAACATGGCTGGCCGAAAGCGCCACCCCGAAGTCGGTGACTCCGTGCGAACTGGGGTACAACCCGGTCAGAATACTGGCGTGAGAGCTGTTGGTAACGGGAACAGGGGTGAAGGCGCTGGCGAAACGTACGCCATCTTTGGCCAGGCTATCAATAGCGGGTGTTTTAATCTCGGAGTAGCCGTAGCAGCCGAGATGATCGGCGCGCAGGGTATCAATCGTAATCAAAAAGACGTTGGGAGGCTTGCCGGCTGGATTCTCGGCCGCCCAAAGCGGAAAACTGAGCAGAAATAATGTGAGGCAAATCGCCTTCTTCATGAAGACCGGACCCCGTGCTGGTGCGACCCAGGTGGCGGAAGGTGACATTATTCTAGCGTACCGGACCGCTTCCACTCCTGAACCGCGGGCCTGGACGCGGGAGCTGGAAAATTTTCGTGAGGGGGAAGGCTGGGCGGAGCATTAGCGCATGGGAGCCAGGGAGAGCCGGAGTTTGTGGGTGGCGCGGAAAAGGGTGTTCTTCACCGTGCCTTCGCTGGTCTTGAGCATGTCGGCCACGGTGCGCAGCTTCAGGTTCTGGAAATGTTTCAGCTCAAATACCATGCGCTCCCGGGGTGAGAGCTCCTGCAGAGCGCGGGCAATCTGCTTTTGCAGCTCGCGCGCGCGCAGGGAGCGCTCCGGGTCGCTGGCCGGGTGGCTATCGGGCACATACTGCACCAGTTCAGTTTCTTCGCCGTCTGGGGAGACCACCACGCTGACGTGCCGCTGCTGTTTCTGGCGTTTGCGCAGGTAGTCCAGGCAAACGTTGGTGGTGATGCGGTGAATCCAGGTGTAAAAGGAGCACTCGAAGCGAAAGCCGGACAGGCTCTGATAGGCGCGCAGAAACGAGTCCTGGTAAATGTCCTGCGCGTCGCTCTCCGAACCGGTAATGCGCATGGCCAGGCGAAGCACCGGCTGGTCGTAGTTGCGGACCAGTTCCTCGAAAGCGGCGGAATTCCCCCGCTGCGCCTCGCGCACCAGCGTGATGTGGTCCAGGCCAGGGAAGCCGGCGGCCTGCTCCGTCGGGGGCGGCGAGGGCAAGGCCGTCTGCCCGCTTCTGCAGGCCAGCAGGGCGCGATCCGAATTGCCGTTTGATACCAGCATACCTTCAGCTCACCGCCTGGGGGTTGGCCCCCGCCTGACGATGCACCACCAGGAGAGCCACATCGTCGGCACGGGGCTGAGTGGCTGCAAAGTCCTGGGTGGCGCCCAGGACGGAAAACAATATGGCGCTTGCCGAGCTGCCGCCGGCGCTGCGCGCTGCTGTTGCCAGCCTCTCGTCCGCGAAGTCTTCGCCCTTGCCGTTGCGGCATTCCACAACTCCGTCGGAATAGCCCACCAGAGTCTCTCCGGGAGCCAACCGGGTGTGACCGTTGCTGAAATTGACTCCCGGCACCGCACCCAGCAGCGGTCCTCCCGCGGTCAGCCGTTCCACCTGGCCGCCGGCGCGCAGCAGCAAAGGATCGGGATGTCCGGCATTGCAATAGGCGAGTTCGCCCGTTGCGGAATCCAAACAGCCGAGGAAAAGCGTGGCCAGGGGAGGTTCCGGCTGCAGGCTCAGGAAATGCTGGTGAATGGCGGTCGCAATCTGCGCCGGGTCGGGAGAGGAGCCGGCAAAAATGCGAATCAGCCCGCTGAGGTGGGTAAACCACATTCCGGCAAACAGGCCTTTGCCGCAGATATCTCCTATGGCAAATACCGTGCGCTGGTCCACATCGAAGGCGGTCAACAGGTCGCCGGAAACGTGCTGGCTGGCAAAATTTTCGCCCGCGATTTCAAAATCGCCCCGGCGTAAATAGCGGGGACCGCTGAGCTTGCGCTGCACCTGGGCAGCGTCAGAGAGGGCGCGCTGCAGCGCGTCGCGCTGGCGGCGCAGGCTGGCGAGTTCCTCTTCCAGGGCCAGGTTGAGCTCCGCCCGGGCCGGCACATCAGCGGACACTTCCGGGGAGCGCGCCTCAGCCCGGCCGCGCGCGGGCCACAGCCCATGGTGGAAGCGCATTTCGCGATTGGGTCTGCCGCGCATTTCCGCCAGCCTGTTCATCGCTGCCTCCCGAATTCCCGGCGCGCCTGTTCAGGCGGCTGGGGCAATGAAGTGCAACCTTGGCCTAGCCCACAAATTTGTAGCCGATTCCGTGCACCGTAAGAATGAAGCGCGGCTCTTCCGGCCTGGGCTCGAGCTTCTGGCGCAGGCGCACGATGTGCGCGTCCACGGTGCGCGTGGTGGGATAGCGCTCATAGCCCCACACGTCTTCCAACAGGCGGTCTCGAGTAACGGTCTCGCCAGGATGGGAAAGGAAATATTTGAGCAGCTCAAATTCCTTGGCGGAAAACTCGAGGGGCCTGCCGCCGCGAATCACGCGGCAACTGCGCACGTTCACTTCCACATCCCCGAAAGAGTAACGTTCCTGGTCCTTGGGAGCGCCCTGCGCCCGGCGCAGCACCGCCTTCACCCGGGCCAGCAGTTCGCGGATGGAAAACGGCTTAGTCACATAGTCGTCGGCTCCCAGTTCCAGCCCCACCACCTTGTCCACCTCCTGGCCGCGCGCGGTGAGCATGATGATGGGCAAGGCGGGCTTTTTGACCTTGAGCTGCTTGCACACGTCCAGGCCGCTCATGCGCGGCATCATGACGTCGAGCACGACCAGGTCGGGGGAATCGTTGAGCGCGCGCCCCAGGCCTTCCACTCCGTCGCCGGCGGTGATGACCTCGTAGCCCTCAAACTCAAAGTTGTCGCGAAGACCGGAGACCATCGCGGGCTCGTCTTCCACAATCAGGATCTTGGTCATCTTGTGGCCTCCCGGCCGTTCCCGTTCCGCTACGCTGTGGGGCGCGCCCATCGGCTTCCTCCTTTACTGGACCGCGAGTTCCCTGGCCTCACTGACCGGCACATTCACGGGCAGGGCGATCACAAATTTGCTGCCCTGGCCGGGCGCACTCTCCACCGAAACCTCGCCGCCATGCGCCTCCGCGATGTGGCGCACCAGGGAGAGCCCCAGCCCGCTTCCCTTGGTGTTGTGCACCAGGGGATCGCCGACCCGGTAAAACTTTTCGAAAATTTTGCTCTGCTCGATCCTGGAGATGCCGATGCCATGGTCCACCACTTCCAGTTTGACCGAGCCGTTCTCGCGGTAGAGATTCACGCCCAGGTACTTTTCCCGCTGCGAGTACTTGAGGGCGTTGTTCACCAGGTTGAGCAGGGAGCGCGCGATGGCTTCGCGGTCCACGCGCATGGGCGGCAGATTCTCGGAGATGTTCTCCTCGAAGGTGAAGCCGTTCTGCTCGATCTGGTAGCGGTAGGATTCCAGGGTGTTGCGCACCAGTTCGGCGATGTCGGTCTCGCGGAACTCATATTCCTTGCGCCCCGCCTCGATGCGGGAAAAGTCCAGAATGTTATTGATGAGCGCCGTCAGCCGCTCACTTTCCTTGCGGATGATGCGGTAGTACTCCTCGCGTTTGTCCTGGCTGGTCAGGCGGCCCAATTCCAGGGTTTCCGCATAGAGCCGGATGAGCGACAAGGGCGTTCGCAGCTCGTGGGAAACGTTGGAAACGAAGTCAGACTTCAGCCGGGCCAGGGCCATCTCGCGGTTCACGTTGCGGTAAGTAAACAGGATGCCGCCCGCCAGCAGCAGCGAAAGGCCGCCGAGAATCATAAACTCCATGCGCACAAAGTGCTCGCCCATGGCCTCCAGCGTGGTGCCGCGCATTTTCATGGCCAGCACCAGGCCGGGGAAGGCGCCT
>DASVBI010000584.1:0-2463 GCA_036375915.1 Terriglobales bacterium
CCCATTGTGGGAGATGTGGGGCTGTACTCGGTGAGCCAACGAAAGAGTACAGGGCAAGCACGTCCGCGTACAGGTAGTTTAACAACGCGAAGAGCCACAATAGAGACAACCGCTCCTTTGTGTCATGCATGTCAACCTCCTATGGAAGAGCAATGCAGGATCTGAGTTGCGCTCCTGCGCTCTGTACTGTGGATTTGAGCACCTTGGGGGATACGGGCGAGAACCTCAAAAGGATGCAAGGTACGGGGGAGTTCCAAAAACTTGTGGAAGCAGTGACGTCCACCGAACGCGAAGCAAACAGCGCGGTTGTAAGGCGCATTCTGAACGGAGGGGCAAGTTTCTAAATGTTCCCTTCTGTTCCCTTGCACATGCTGAAACAACGCATCTGTTGCGGTAGTCATGGTCGGGACGGCCGGATTTGAACCGGCGACCCCTTGCACCCCAAGCAAGTGCGCTACCAGGCTGCGCCACGTCCCGACGGAGAGAAAAGCCGCTGGGGGGTTGCTGCGAGGGTCGTCATCCGCATTTTACACCACCGCTGCTTTCCCCGTTCCTTGCGCTAACATGGGCTTAGCCATGGACGCGGCCCCCACCCGGCTCATTTATCGCTTCGCCACTTATGAAGCCGATCCCGCCACCGGAGAACTGCGCAAAGGCGGGGTGCGCCTGCGCCTGCCGGAGCAGCCCTTCCGGGTCCTCATCATGCTGCTGGAGCGCCCCGGCGAACTGATTACGCGCGAGGAGATCCGCCAGACGCTATGGCCGGCCGACACCTTCGTGGACTTCGACCACGGCCTGAACACGGTCATCAACCGCTTGCGCGAAACCCTGGGCGACTCCGCCTCCAACCCCCGCTTCATCGAAACCCTGGCCCGCCGCGGCTACCGTTTCCTCGCGCCGGTAGAGACAACGGGCACCGTCCCCGCCGGTTCGGCGCCCCCACCCACGGTTGGACCACTATCGCCAGCCGCGTCCGCTGAACCATCCGCAACCGCCAACGGTCCGCTTCGCGCCCTTAACGGCCGCGTGGCGGCGGTTCTCACCCAAGCCGAAGACGTGCCCGCCGTGCCGCGCCGCTACGCGCGCATTCTCTTCCTGCTCCTGCAGCTCATGTACCTGTGCTTCTACATCGCCGCCCTCGCCCGCCTGGGACGCATTGAAGACCTTCTGGAAAGCGCGCTCGCCCACTGGACCTGGATCGTGGTGGTCGTGGTCGTGACCGCCGCCGTGGGCATTCCCATCCGCCTCTATCTGCTGGCAGCTGCCAGTTTCGACGTGCGTGGCCTGACCCATAAGTTCCACCGCTTGTTTCCCTTCACTTTTGTGCTGGATGAACTGTGGGCCCTGGCGCCTTTTCTGCTGTTGCCGCAAATCGGACTGGGCTTGGCCCTGGCCGCCAGCGCCGCGCTCATCTACGTTCCTTTTTCACAACGCACTGTGCTGCTCATGGGCGACGCCCACTCCCGCTCTTCTGCCTGAGCCTTTTGGGGCGCCTTAGCCTTTGTGGCGCGGGCGCCCCCGCCCGCGTGGCAGGCTCGGATCCCGCTTGCTTTAGCGAGGCGAGAGGCGCTGCGGAGGCACCGCTCAATGCTTGCGTCGAAGGCCCAATGTTGTAGTGGAACCAGCCCCGAAGGGGCGAAACAGCGGAGCCCAGGACGGAAGTCCTGGGGACGGGGTATTTGAGAATATTTTCCAGTCCCGTAGGGACGCCACGAAAGTAGCCCGCCACTTCAGTGGCGGGTGGCCGGCCTACCGCACCAGAGTCCCGTCAGGGACGACTGAACATCGCGCCCCACCTGTCTCAGGAGATCTGCGCCGCAGAAACACCACTCGATCCGCCGCCAGAAAATTGGCGAGCGCGCACACCGCGATACTCGCCACGTTTGCCGGCACCGCCGGCAGCCCGCAATACCCCACCAGCAAACGCATCAGCGCCATGTTTCCCACCATGGAAATAGCGCCGTTCGTCAGGTGGAACCGGGCCAGCCTGCCCAGAATCCCGCCGCCACGGTCGTTCCAGGTGAAATTCTGGTGCCAGGCGAAGTTGTGCAGCACCGCCGCCTCTACCGCCACCACGGTCGCCAGCAGATACTCCACCCCGGCAGTGGTCAGCAGCGCCAGCGTTCCTAGCTGCAAGACCATTCCTATGGCTCCCACCAGGCTGAACTTGCACCAGCGCTTGCCGCTGCCGCGCCAGCTTTCACCTCCGCCCTGGCCGGTCATTGAATCCGCTCCTCGCGGTAAAGCTGAATCGTGTGACAAATGGCGGACACAATCAGAATCCCGGCCATGCCAGCAATAGCGATTACCCCGCCCACATCGAACAGCAGGTAAGGACGCCCGAAAATGTGCGTCACCGGCCGGAACACCAGCGCCACGCTGCCAATTGCCAGCAGAATGCGAATCTCCGTCGGCCCGAACTTGGCATACGACAGGCGGAAGGTTTTGAGCGTGTAACTGGCC
>DASVBI010000769.1:0-3852 GCA_036375915.1 Terriglobales bacterium
GTGCTGCGCAGCATTTACGTTTCCCTTAAGGATGTGCTCAAGCAGATGGAGGGCAAGCTGGAATTCGGGCTGAAGGTGAACTGGGACCGCGACCGCATTATCGAGGAACTGAAGGATGCGGACGAGGAAATCCGGCGCTTCCACCAGGAGATAACGCGCAAGCACCTGCAATCCACCTATTTCGCGCGCATGCAGCTGGGACGGATGATTGACAAGGCGCTTTCCGAGCGCTCGGCGCAGTATGTGCGCGACATCTACGAGGCGCTGCGCGATGTTTGCGTGGCCTCGCGCGACAATAAGCCTATCGGCGACAAGATGATCATGAACGCCGCTTTTCTGGTGGAGCGGGACCGAGAGAGCGAGTTCGACGCCGCGGTCAATAGAATTGCCAAACACTATGGCGAGCTGCTGAATTTCAAGTACACGGGGCCGTGGCCGCCTTATAACTTTGTGAACATTCGGCTGAAACTGGAGCGCGGCACCGCTTCCTGAGGCGGCCGGTGCGAGGATATTTGACTATGCTGTTCCTGGATGATCTTCTGCTTTCGCCGCTGACCGGGTTCAAGTTCATCCTGCGCACCCTGCAGCGGGTGGCGGAACAGGAGTACACCGACGACGCTCCCCTGAAAGAGCGTCTGCTGGAGCTGCAGCTGAAGCTGGAGGAAGGGGAAATTTCCGAAGCCGAGTACGTGGCCGAGGAGGCCGGCATTATCCGCGAGTTGCGCGAGCTGCAGAACCGCAAGCGCGCGCTGGCCGGGCTGCCGGAGGAAGAAGGACCGATATCCATGACCCACCACGACTGAAGGGAACCCAGGGCTGCCCGGGTGGCGCTCAGGGATTACTCAGGGTCCGGAAGTTGGCGCAACCTCCTGGCCCCGCAGGGACATCTTCCCAAGCAGTTCCCTAGGGCTTGCCTGTGACTCCACACCTGCGCAAACGAATTTGGGTCCTGCTGGCGGAAGATGAGCCCGGCATCCTGTTTACCTTCAGCGCCATCCTGCGGCAACAAGGCTACAGGGTGGAGACGGCCCGCACCTACGCCGAAGCTCAGGAACGAATGCAGGCTCACAAATATGACGCAGTGATAGCCGACCTGAACATGGATCGAATCGGGCTGGGTCTGGAGTTGGCCCGTCAGGCCAAGGAATTGATCCCCCCGCCGGCGGTGGTGATCTACACCGGCTACCCCACTGTGGAACAACTGCGCACCGCCCTGGCCTTGCACGTTGACTATCTGGCGCTCAAGCCGGTTGACTTGGAGGAGATCAAGACCGCCCTGCACCGGCTGGTGACCCGCCGCGCCTTCAACCTGGAGCAGGCGCCGGTTTGAGTACTGGCTCGCAGAGGTTTGTTGCTGGTGTACAATTACAAAAATACTTCTGGCCAGCCTATCGCCGAATGTCACGCAAACCCTCACTCCTGATCGTAGATGACGAGGTCAGCGTAGCCCGAACCCTGCAAATGGTGTTTGAGCAGGAGGGGTACAAGGTGGCGGCGGCGCACAGTTGCGCCGAGGCCCTGCACCTGCTGAACAACGGCGGCAGGTATGACGCTATTATCACCGACTTGAACATGGAGCAGCCCGATATCGGCCTGGACGTGGCCCGCGCCGCCGGCGGCTTGAGTCCCAAGCCGGTGGTGGTGATATGCACCGGCTACGCCAGCTCTGACAACTCGCGCAAGGCGCTGGAACTCCGTGTGGATTACCTGGCCACCAAGCCGGTGGACCTGAAGGAACTTGTACCGGCGCTCAACCGCATGATCGCCCATCGCCGCGATTTGAGGGTGTGGGAATGACCGCCCGGACCCCAACCCCGCCCAAGACTGCACTGGTGGTGGCCTCGGACTTGGAAGCGCTGACCGCGTTCCAGTCGGCCCTGACCAGCAACGGCTATGTGGCCATCATTGCCCGTGATCTGCCCACGGCTTTGCTGGCCATTACCCAGCACTATTTTGATGTGGCCATCGTGTCTTACCGCCTGGGCGAGGGCGGCGACGGGTGGCCGCTGGCGGGAGTGCTGCATCTGGTTTTTCCGCGCGCTTTTATCGCCGTGCTTACTCCCGGTGAACCGGATGTGGGCACCTTCCAGGCGGCCATCAACAATGGGGTGAGCGAACTCTACGAACAGTCCCGCCGTCCCGCGGAAATCGTCGGCGCCATCACCGCGGGCGCGTCGGGCGCCACTGCCTCCAGCGGCGAAACCGTGCAGTAAGCGTTCCAGTTTCGAGTTTCAAGTTTCCAGATGAACAGGTAAGAAAGCTTAGGAGCCGAAGGCTCTTTTCCTGGCACAGCGAACTGAACTGCCAGCTGAGATTTCTAAACCTTGAAGCCTACGTCGCAGCTTCCAGGGCCTGCGAAACTTCTTCCCACTGCGCCAGCATAGCCGCCAGTTCCTGCCGGTGCTGCTGCAGCAGGGTGCTCTGGCGCTGGGTTTCGTCGGCGCTTACGAACACTTGCAGGGCCTGCTCGCAGGCGGCGATATCGGCTTCGGCGCGGGCGATTTCTTCCTCCAGTTGCCGGCGCTGCTCCTCCATTTCGCGCAGTTTGATGGGGTTGATTTTCTTTGCCTTCGGCGCCGGCGCATTGCCATTGCCGGGAAGGGAAGCGGCCACCGCCGCCGCTTGCTCCACTGTCGCTGCCTCGCCCCGGTCCTGCTTGCGCCATAAATAGTCTTCGTAATTGCCGGGGAAGACGCGCACTTCGCCCTCACCGATCTCGAATACGCGGGTGGCCAGCTTGTCAATGAAGTAGCGGTCGTGGGAAACGAACACCACGGTGCCGGTGTACTGCTCCAGCGCCTGCAGCAGCATGTCTTTGGCGCGCATGTCGAGGTGGTTGGTGGGCTCGTCGAGGAGCAGGAAGTTGGAGGGACGCAGCAGCATGCGGGCCAGGGCGTAGCGGTTGCGCTCGCCGCCGGAGAGCACCCCCAGGCGCTTGAAGACGTCGTCCTCGGAGAAGAGGAAGGCGCCCAGCAGGCTGCGCAACTGGGTCTGGGTGTGGGTGGGCGCCAGGTTCCACAGGTCGTCGAGCATGCGCGCCTCGGGGTCCAGTTCCTTGTACTGGTCCTGGGCGAAGTAGTCGGCTTCGACGTTGTGCCCCAGGCGAATCCCGCCCGCGGTCACCGGCTCAATGCCGGCCAGCAGCTTGATAAGGGTGGATTTTCCCGCGCCGTTCACGCCCACCAGGGCGACGCGGTCGCCGCGGTCAATGACAAAGCTGACAGCGCGGAACACCTGCTTCTCGCCGTAACTCTTGGCCACATCCTTGAACTCCGCCACCGTGCGCCCGCTGGCCTTGGGTTGGGGGAAGGAGAAGCGGATAGTCTTCTCCTCGGGCGGAATTTCGATTCGTTCCATGCGCTCCAGTTCCTTGATGCGGCTCTGCACCTGCTTGGCCTTGGTGGCCTGGTAGCGGAAGCGGTTGACGAAGGCCTCAATCTGCTCGATGCGGTCGCGCTGGTTGCGATACGCCGCCACCAGCTGCTCCTTGCGCTCGGTTTTCTGTTTCAGGAACTGCTCGTAGTTGCCGGTGTAAAAGGTGATGCGGCGGTTCCAGATGTCGGCGGTTTTGCTCACCGTGACATCCAGGAAATAGCGGTCGTGGGAGATGACCACGTAGGCGTGCGGGTACTCGGCCAGGTACTCCTCCAGCCAGTTGCGCGCCTCCAGGTCGAGGTGGTTGGTAGGCTCGTCCAGCAGCAGCAGATTGGGCTTCTGCAGCAGCAGCTTGGCCATGGCCACGCGCATCTGCCAGCCACCGCTGAATTCCTCGGTGCGGCGGTTCCAGTCCTCTTTGCGGAAACCCAGGCCTGTGAGCACGGTGCCGACCTGCGCTTCCAGGGCGTAGCCGTC
>DASVBI010000308.1:0-2041 GCA_036375915.1 Terriglobales bacterium
GGAGGGACAGACCGGCTCACCTTCCGAGCGCCAAAGAGTCGCAATGCTTACGACACGCGCGAGCAGGCGCGAATGCCCGCCTTCGTATGCAGGGCTAACTCCAAGCTCCTGAATGCACCTTTGCTTTTCCTACCTGGCGCATGGAATTCCAATCATAGCGGTAACGGGCGCCACAGCGCAGGCACACCTGGTAGTCCTGACCGTCAGCTCCGGTTTGCGGCCAGGAGAAGCGATGGGAACAGCGCAGGAACGGCACGATCTGATAAACGAGGGCGAGGAGGGCAAGCATATCGGCTCCGGTACCGCGATGTGTAGCGATAAGCTAAAGCGATTCTGCGCCGCTGCCTGCCGGGCGTCAAAACGCAATGGTGCCATAGGACGGTGTACGGAAGGACAGTAGGAGCTGCCTCCTGCGGCCAGTCGCAGGCCAGCTGGGTTCGCCTAAGAGACCAGAAGTATGAAGCTGGAGGGCTCGGCGAGATTGATAGTGGGCTGGATGCCGACGGGGAATGCTATTTGCTGCTGTCCTGTACAATGCCCCTTCCGTGTTCCCATTCTCCGGAGGGTTCATGTCCAAGTCCCGTTCCTGGTTAGCTTTGTCGGTAATCATCCTTTCCACTATTTCCTACTCCCAGGCGCAGCTCGACAACAGCGATAAGCAGCTGGCGCGCGACATTTTCCAACAATTGATTGACATCAACACCACCGAGTCGGTGGGCAGCACGACGGTGGCGGCGCAGGCCATGGCCAAACGGTTGCGCGACGCCGGCTTTCCCGCAAGCGATGTGGTGGTGCTCGGCCCCGACCAGCGCCACGGCAACATGGTGGCGCGCTATCGCGGCACCGGCCAGCAGAAGCCCATCCTGATGATTGGCCACCTCGATGTGGTGGAGGCCCGCCGCTCCGACTGGACCAGCGATCCTTTCAAGTTCATCGAGAAGGAAGGCTATTTCTACGGCCGGGGCACCCAGGATATGAAGAGCGATGACGCCATCTGGGTGGCCGACTTCATCCGCCTCAAGCGCGAAGGCTACAAGCCCGACCGCGATCTTATCCTCGCCTTGACCGCCGATGAAGAAGGCGGAAACCACAACGGAGTGGACTGGCTCATCAAGAACCACCGCGACCTGGTCAACGCCGAGTACGTGCTCAACTCCGACGGCGGCGGCGTGGACACGGTCAACGGTAAGCCGCTGTTCATCTCCATGGACGGCAGCGAAAAACTTTATGGCGATTACCAGCTCAAGGCGACCAATCCCGGCGGCCACAGCTCGCTGCCCGTGCCCGACAACGCCATTTACCACATTACGGATGCGCTGGCCCGCCTGCAGAAATACCAGTTTCCCTTCGAGCTGAACGCGGTGACGCACGGCTATTTTGAGCGCATGTCCACCATTGAGCACGGCCAGCGCGCGGCCGACATGAAGGCCATCCTGAATACCCCGCCGGACCAGGCTGCCATCGCCCGGCTCTCCCAAGACCCGGTATTCAACGCCACCATGCGGACCACCTGCGTGGCCACGCGCCTGGAGGCCGGTCACGCCAACAACGCGCTGCCCCAGACTGCCACCGCCAACGTGAATTGCCGCATCCTGCCCGGACACTCGCGCGAGCAAGTGCGGGAGGAGCTGGCCAAAATTTTTGCCGATCCCAAGGTCGAAGTGCGCTACGTGGCCAACGACGGCACCGTGATGGACCGCGCTCCTGAGAAACTCGGCTACGCCCCGGTAAAGCTGCGCTCCGACGTCATGCAGCCGCTGGAGAAGCTGGCGGCGGAAATCTGGCCGGGCGCGCCGGTGATTCCCACCATGTCTACCGGCGCTTCCGACGGGGTTTACACCAATGCCGCCGGCCTGCCCACCTTCGGCATTTCCGCAACAGCCATTGACATGGATGATGTGCGCGCCCACGGCAAGGATGAGCGCCTGGGAGTGCAGTCGTACTACAACGGGGTGGAATTTTATTATCGTTTTCTGAAAGCGCTGACCGGCGGGAAATAAAGCTTGCCGGGCCTTGCCCGGCTGCACAGGCGAGGGCGCCC
>DASVBI010000376.1:0-2503 GCA_036375915.1 Terriglobales bacterium
CGAGGCTTTATGTGCCACAGACAACTTGGATCGGGCATTGGCCCAGTACTCGGCACAACGTCGCAGCGAATGCGCTCCCTACATCAGCAAGGGCCGCGACCTGACCAGAAACTTCCTGGCGCCACTCTGCCGGGAAAGCGCGGTTGTACCGCTAGCGCTCTGAAGTAGTTCTTTAGCCTGCCGCCCCTTTGCCCGCAACATCCATGATTTTTTTCACGTTCTCCGGAGCAAAAAACTCTTCCACCCGGACGCTGTGTGAGAGCACGCCGAAGAAGCGGCTCTTCTGCTCGGGATTGTGCTGCAGAGCAAAGAGCAGTTGTGCCAGTTCATCCGGCGGAGGCTCCAGCGCCGCCAGCTGAGTGGTCATTTCAAAGTAGGCCATCTCAGACTGGTTGCGCGTTTCCTCGTATTTCTTAAGCGCATCCTGGAGCGGCTGCCGTCCGCTGAAGCCGGCATCAATGGCCTCGGCCAGCCATTCCGCACTGCGCATGGCATCGGTTATTCCGGAAGCCGTGCAGGGATCTTTCTGATATCCCGCATCGCCCACCAGCGCCCATCCCGGTCCATAAGGACGACGCACGTGGTACGGAATCACGCCTCCGGTAAACCCTGACTCCCTTCGTCCGGCGCGCATGCGCTCTGCCAGTTCAGGCGCCCATTGTTCAATGGTTGACCGGTGATTGTGTTCGATGTTTTCCCGCACTGCGGGTATTTCGCGCGCCGGAAAGGCCACCCCGATCAGCGTGAGATTGTCATTGGTGTTATAAGCAAAAATCACGCGATGCGGGCGCAGCCAAAGATGCCAGCCCTTCATCGGGACGCCGCTCCAGTAGGCATACCAGGAGCCTTCCAGCCCCGGCTGAGCTTTCGATTCCGGAGCTTTGGTCTGCTTGGCTACGACGGAGAACATGCCATCCGCGCCAATCACGATCTTTGCCTTTTCCGTCATATCCTTGCCCTTATGCCTGGCCCGGATTCCCCCCACCTGATCGTTTTCCCAGAGCAATTCCTGGACAGAAACTCCTTCCCGCAGTTCAACTCCGGCTTCCACGGCCCCTGCAGCCAGCAGCGGATCCAGCACGATGCGTCGTGGCGCAAAAGCCGTGTTCACGCCGTCGCACGGCGGCACCGGCCCGGTCAGCGAAAAAGCGCCGTAGTCAAAATAATCATCTGTAATCGGCGGACATCCGGTAGCTGCCAGCCGGTCCAGCAGCCCCATGCGTTTCAGCACAGCCGAACCGGCCTGATGCATGAAATGGTTGGAAAAAGCCATGTCGCTGGGAAACGTTGTCCGGTCCACCATCAGGACCTTGTAGCCCTTGCGGGCCAGCAGCATGGCAGTTGGTGACCCGGCACACCTCGCCCCTACAACAATCGCGTCATACATTTCGTTTGCCCCACTTTTCCAAGAGCATACCAACTTCTCCAGCCCAGATTAGGATTTTTTTACGTTTCAGCTAAAATTCCACCCATCAATTACTTGAGTGAATGAGGAAGGCAAATGGCAACAGTCTATCGCTCCAGCGTTCTGGACGCCCCAATCACCGTGGTCTGGGGCTTTCTCCGAGATTTCAGCACCCTGGCCAACTGGTTTCCCGGCGTCTCCGACTGCCGTCTGGAAGGCAGCTCTCGCGGCGACCATCCCGGCTGCATCCGCAACTTCGCCCTGCCTGACGGCTCACGCATGCGCGAAGAATTGCTGGACTTTTCTGACCAGAGCCATTTCATCAGCTATCGCATGCTGGAGGGCGCCGTGCCCATGTCCCGCTACCAGGCCCGCGTTCACCTGCTGCCCATCACAGACGGCGACCGCACCTTCATGGAACTCACCGCTGATTTCGATTCGCCTGCGGGATCAGAAAATGACGTTGCGGCGTTTCTCGGCAATACTTACCAGGCAGCCTTCGACAGCCTGAAGAAGCGGTTTGCCGCCAAAGTCAACTGAGCGAGCGGAGCGAATGAGCAAGTCCTTTTTTTCTGACGATGCGGTACCTCTTGACCTGCTGCGCCAGCGCGCCTTCAATCTGCGCTGGGCACAGCAGCCGGAAGGCGTAATTCCACTCACCGCCGCCGACCCTGACTTCCCCGTCTGCCCTGCCGTTCTGGAGCAGCTCATTCGTTACGTGAAGGACGGCGTAATGAGCTACGTCCCGCCGGAAGGCCTTCCTGCCTTTCGCGAAGCAGTGGCCAACTGGATGCACAGCACGCGCCAGATTGATTGCACACCTGATGCAGTTTTTGCCACGGACAGCGCCGCTTCGGGAATGGCCGTTGTCGCCCGCGCCAGTCTCCGCTCCGGCGATCAAGTGCTCATTCCTGCGCCGGTAGATTTCCTGCTCCAGCACACGGTGGAAAGCGTCGGAGCGACCGCTGTGCGCCTGCCGGTGAAGCGGTCCACCTCAGCCGATGAATTCATTGCCGGTATGCAAGCAGCGCTTACACCCCATACGCGTATGCTCTGGCTGTGCAATCCGCATAACCCGCTGGGCGTGGTCTACAGCCG
>DASVBI010000530.1:0-6727 GCA_036375915.1 Terriglobales bacterium
AGACGGCGGCCATCCCGGTGCGGGTGGCGCCCATTATTTCGCAGCTGCGCACGGTGTTCTCTCCCAAGACCACCAACAAGCGTATTGATTTGCGGGTGGAGGTAGAAGGGGATCCGGAGATCGTGGCTGTCCCCGGCGAACTGCGCCAGCTCTTTGCCAATCTCTTAAGCAACAGCATAGACGCGGTGCCGATGGATGGCATCATCCGGGTGCGGGTATCG
Organism: Terriglobales bacterium; assembly: GCA_036375915.1. Lineage (GTDB taxonomy): Bacteria > Acidobacteriota > Terriglobia > Terriglobales > Acidobacteriaceae > JAICWP01. The sequence goes on from DASVBI010000530.1 coordinate 222, forward strand.
CAGGCGAGAAAATCCGCTGATTCCGGTCCGCTAGGGGCGCGAGTTACCATTGCCGATTCCGGGCCGGGGATTGATCCCGCGCACCGTCCCAGAATCTTTGAGCCTTTCTTCACCACCAAGAAAGAAGTCGGGACAGGACTGGGTCTGTGGGTCTCCAAGGGCATCGTGGAGAGGCATGGGGGAAGAATCCGGCTACGCAGCAAAACCACTCCCGGCAAGAGCGGGACGGTGTTTTCCGTTTTCCTGCCGGCGAATGCGGCGGAAGATCGCGAGATTCACCGCGCCAGCGTGCTCAAAGAGGCGGTGTAAAACTATTCACCACAGAGACACAGAGAAAATCTATGGATGATTTTTGATTCGCAGTTGATGTAGCCTTCCCGACGATTTGTGGTCTTCAATCGTCAATCTTCAATCATCAATAAGCGGTTGTCTCTTTAATCTCCGTGACTCTGTGGCGAATTCCCGGTTTATTCCAGGTCGCGCCAATTGGGGCCGACGCCGATTTCCACCAGCAGGGGCACGCTGAGCGGGTGCACGCTTTCCATTTTGTCGCGCACCAGTTCACGCATGGTATCCACCTCTGCACTTGGGACCTCAAACACCAGTTCGTCGTGCACCTGGAGCAACATGCGCGACTTCAGCTTGCGCCGGCGCAGTTCCTCGTCAATGGAGATCATGGCCAGCTTGATGAGGTCGGCGGCTGTGCCCTGCAGTGGCGTGTTCACTGCCGTGCGTTCGGCGAAGCCGCGCATGTTGGTGTTCTTGCTGTTGATGTCGGGGATGGGGCGGATACGACCAAACAGAGTTTTCACGCGCTGCTCGCGCCGCGCTTCCTCCAGCGTGCTGTCCAGATAAGTGCGCACGCCCTTGTACTTTTCGAAGTAAGCCTCTATGAACTGCCGGGCTTCGCCCTTCTCGATTTGCAATTGCTGGGAGAGGCCGAACGGTGAGAGCCCGTAAACGATGCCGAAGTTCACCGCTTTGGCGCGGCGGCGGTGTTCGGGGGTAATCATCATGGGCGGCACGCCGAAAACTTCCTGCGCGGTGAGCGAGTGAATGTCGTCGCCGCGGCGGAAGGCCTCGGTGAGCAGCGGGTCGCCGGATAAGTGGGCCAGCAGGCGCAGTTCAATCTGCGAGTAATCGGCAGCCAGCAGCACGTGCCCGGCTTCGGCAATAAAGGCGGCGCGGATCTCGCGTCCCAGTTCGGTGCGGATGGGGATATTCTGCAGGTTGGGATTGGCGGAAGAGAGACGCCCCGTGGCCGTGCCCGTCTGCCCGAAGGTGGTGTGCAGGCGCTGGGTGCAGGAGTTGAGCAGCGCCGGCAGCGCATCCACGTAGGTAGACTTCAGCTTGCTGAGCTGGCGGTAATCGAGCACCAGGCGCGGAACATCGTGCGTGAGCGCCAGCCCTTCCAGGACGTCCACCGCAGTGGAGACGGTCTTGCCTTTGCCGTACTTGACCGGCTTGGGCAGGTTGAGCTTATTGAAGAGCACATCGCCGAGCTGCTTGGGCGAATTGATGTTGAACTCCAAGCCCGCCAGCTCCCAGATTTCCTTTTCCTTGGCGCGGCAGTCGCGCTCCAGGCGGGTGGACATTTCGGCCAGCGCCTCGCAGTCAATTTTTACCCCCGCTTGCTCCATGCGGGCCAGCACCGGGAGCAGGGGCAAATCAATCTGCTCATACACCGGCATCAGGCCGGCGTCCCCCACTTCCTGGCGTAGCGCCTGGGCCAGGCGTCCGGTTAAATCGGCCGCTTCCGCCAGGCCTCCTGAAACCTTCATGTTGAAGCGCCGCAGGGCCACGTCGGCCAGGCGATGCGAGCTGTAGGTGGGGTCGAGAAGATAGGAATAGAGCATGGGCTCGTCGCGCACCCCGGCCAGGGTATGGCCGGAGGCTGCGAGCGCATGCATTGCAGCTTTGTAATCGTGAACCGCCTTGGGGAGGCCGGAATCGGCCAGCGCCTTGAGCAACGCCTGTGCCGCCGGACCCTCATCCAGGGAAACCGAAACTGCCTTGCCCGGCTGGGCGGAAATGGCCGCTCTATGATCCGCCGCGGGGGCTGCTGCCGGAGGAGCGGCGGCGAAGTTCAGCGTTCCGGTTTCGCCCTCTTCCGCTTCGGGTTCTTCTTCGGGAACATCGGCCGGTTCAGCCGTGGCCAGAGCCACCGCCAGCACGCCATCCTTCTTGGCTGCCTTCAAGACGGCCTGCACATCGGCAACTGACTTGGCCTCCCTGTAGTCCGTTTCCCCAACTTCCACGCCGGAGATGAAATCCTTCACCAGGGTGGTGAATTCCAGCTCGGTAAACAGCTTGCGGCAAGCCTCGGCATCCGGCTCCTGGGCGCGCATGGGCTCAACCTCCAGCGTCACCGGCACGTTGGTCTCAATGGTCGCCAGCTTCTTGCTTTCCAGAACGGCTTGTCGGTTATGTTGCAGGGATTCGCGGTAGGTCTTCTTCTCTACCTCGGCGGCGTGCTCCAGCGCGGCTTCCACTGTGCCGAAGCGGCGAATCAGCTCCACCGAGCCCTTGTCGCCAATGCCAGGGGCGCCGGGAATGTTATCAATGCTGTCGCCGCGCAGGGCCATCACGTCCACCACCTTCTCCGGCGGCACGCCCAGTACCTCTTCTACCTTGGCGCGGTCGCAGATCAGGTTGTCCTTGGGCGGGTTGAGCACGCAGATTTTGTCATCCACCAGCTGCAGCATGTCCTTATCGCTGGAGACCACGTACACGGGATAGGACTGGGCGGCCGCCTGCCGCGCCAGAGTGCCGATCACGTCGTCGGCCTCGAAACCCGGCATCTCCAGGATGGGGATGCGGTAGGCCTCCAGCGCCCGCCGGATGTAAGGCAACTGCTGCGCCAGGTCGCCCGGCATTTCCGCCCGGGTGGCCTTGTAGCCGGCGTAAGCCTGCTCCTGCCAGGTCTGGCTTTTGGAATCGAAGCGCCGCACCGAGGTGATGGCGGCAGCCTGCTGGTCGCGGAAGGTGGGCGCCGCCACATCGAACACCGCCGCCAGGTATTCGGGGGAGAAATCGTCGCGCAGCTTGCGCAGCATGTTGACGAAGACGTAGGTGGCGGCCGTGGGTAGGCCGGTGCGCGTGGACATGGGCCGCTGCCGCGCCATGGCGTGGTAGGCGCGGAAGATGAACGACATGGCATCAATTAGAAAGATGCGTCCCTTGCCGGGTGCGCCCTGGGGCAGCCTGGGCTGCGCTGGCGCCGGCGCGGCGGAGGGCTGAGCCGCGGGTGCTTCGGCCACGGTGGTGGAGGCGTCCGTGTCGTGCGAATTGGGCTTTTTGCGGGGCAAGAAATTAGTTTAGCAGCGTTGCTCTGTGTGGCGCGGCCGCTTCCGCTCGCGAGACCGCAATGAATCTGCGCGGTGTCGTCCCGACGGGACTCGATTCTTGTCCTGCCACCTTACCCAGGACTTCCGTCCTGGGCTTTCCTGTTTCGCCCCCCCGGGGCTGCTGCCAGGCCAGAGACTTGTCGCTGGCGTGACCCGACCGGTCTCGTAGAGAACGGACGAAAGTAGCCCGCCAGTTTACTGGCGGGAGAGTGTGAGGGAGGTGGCGGAAGTCCCGTCAGGGACGACTGAAATGTCACTGCACAAGGAGCATTCAGTCGTCCCTACGGCACTTTCAGTGTATGCCTCGCTTTCCCGCCACTGAAGTGGCGGGCTACTTTCATGTTGTCCCTCCCGGGACATTTTTCACGGCTACGAGCGGGGTAATAGGCACAAATCAGCATGCATCGGCGAAGGTTGTGCTTGTTAAACTTCACTCCACCAGCATGCAGTCGCCGTAAGAGTAGAAGCGGTACTGCTGCTCCACCGCGTGCTGGTAGGCGGCCAGCACGTGCTGTGTGCCGGCGAAGGCGCACACCAGCATCAGCAGCGTGGATTTAGGCAGGTGAAAATTGGTAAGCAGCGCGCTCACCACGCGGAACTGGTATCCGGGATAGATGAACAGGTCAGCCTCGCCGCTGCCCGCCTGCACTCGGGCGCCGCCGCTCAGCCTGGCCGCATATTCCAGGGTGCGGACGGAGGTGGTGCCCACCGCCACCACTCGCCTCCCGGCTTCCAGCGCCGTATTGAGCTGGGCTGCCGCCTGGGGCGAGATGGAGTACCACTCGCGGTGCAGTTGATGTTGTTCCACCTCTTCCGCGTGCACGGGTTGGAAGGTGCCCAGGCCGACATGGAGCGTGATCTCCGCGGTTTCAATGCCGCGATTCCGGATGCGGTCAAAGATTTCCGGCGTGAAGTGCAGGCCGGCGGTGGGCGCAGCCACGGAACCGCGCTCGCGCGCGTAAACCGTCTGGTAGCGCTCGCGGTCTGCGACCTGGTCCGGGCGGTCAATGTAGGGTGGCAGGGGAATGTGGCCCAGGCGTTCAACCAGAGCGAAGAAGTCCGGGACCGGGTCAAAGCGGATGGTGCGCTCGCCAAAGCTGCCCCGCCCCACCACCTCGGCCTGAAGCTCCCGGTTCTGGCCAAACCAGAGCCTTTCACCCACGCCTATCTTCTTACCTGGATGTACCAGGCACTCCCAAACATCAGGTTCCGAGGAGAGCTGCCGGGTGAGCAGCACCTCGACTTTCCCCTGCAGGAATGCGCGCGCAGCCGGATTCTGGGGGCTGACGGGCTGCGCCCGGGCCCCGGAGCGATGTCCATAAAGCCGGGCGGGGAAGACGCGGGTGTTGTTCAGGACCAGCAGATCGTCCGGGCGCAGCAGTTCTGGGAACTCGCGGAAGCGGCGGTCTTGGCATTCGCCGCTAGCCCGCTGCAGGTGCAGCAGGCGGGAAGCGGCGCGGTCAGGCAGCGGTTCCTGCGCAATCAGCTTCGGCGGAAGGTGGTAATCGAAGTCGGAAACGAGCACATAACAGATTACAGGAGCCTCAGGTCAACGGCCGCGGGCGGGGCGCCCGCGCCACCAATTCCGGAAATTGCGTAACCGCGGGCTTGCTCCGGCCGGGATTGCCGCATCCCATCGGCTGCTGTACCATACAGCAACATTTGGATTGCAGAATTCCGCCTCAAAATCCCTAGTCCCGTGAAAAGCGAACGGCAGCACCGGCAAGAAATCGTCCGTATCGGCAGAATGATCCACGAGCGCGGCTACGTGGCGGCCACCGACGGCAACCTCTCTGTGCGCCTGAGCCAGAGCCGCATCCTGGTGACCCCTACCGCCATGTCCAAGGGCATGATGAAGCCCTCCGACCTGGTAGTGGTGGACCTGGAGGGCAGAAAGGTGCGCGGCCAGCGCGACGTCTCCAGCGAAATCGCGATGCACCTGCTCATCTACCGCCTGCGGGAGGACGTGCGGGCCATCGTCCATGCTCATCCCCCCACTGCTACCGGCTATGCCGCCGCTGGCCAGCCGCTCAATCCCGCGCTGCTGTCGGAGGTTGTGATCGCCCTCGAGGATATTCCCCTGGCCGACTACGGCACCCCCGGCACCAACGAACTCTGTGACACCCTGGCCCCCCTGGTTCCCCGTTACCAGGCCATTCTCATGTCCAACCATGGGGTGGTGACTTACGGCGCGGACCTGCTTACCGCCTACATGCGCATGGAGACGGTGGAGCACTTCGCCAAGGTGGCGCTGGTTGCCCACATGCTTGGCCGCCAGCACCTGCTCAGCGAGGAAGACCTGCGCAAGCTGGCCGCCGCGCGCGAGAAGTATGGCACCGGGAACCACTCGGATAAGAACGGCAGCGGCAGGACCTCCGAACCGAAGAGCGGGAACGGGAAGCGAGCTGTTGCCGCCGGACGCAAACGCTAGTACCCAGTACCCAGTGTCCAGCAACCAGTTCCTCTGAGAACTGGGACCCGGGAACTGAGAACCGGCAACTGCATTTACTCTCCTCCTATCCGAAACCGCATCCCCGCGCGGAAGTTGAAGCCCAGCGCCGGATAGCCGGCGGCCTCCTCATAGCGGCGGTCGAACAAATTCCCCATATTCAGATAAGCGCTCATGTGCCCGGTGAGCGCGTACCAGCCGCCCACGTCCACGCGGCCGTAGCCGGCGGTGTGGGTTACGGGCGGCAGCAGGCCCAGGAAGTCGGAGTCCACACGCCTGCCTAGAAACGTGCCGCCGATTTGGCCACCCCAGCGGCGGCTGGAGTAATTAAGCAGCACGTTGCCCGAGTGCTTGGGCCGGCGGATCAGCGGACGACCGGCAGCCAGCAGCGGATCGCAGAAGTTCTGCGCCGTGCACAGCGGCGCGGCCAGGATCTGGGTGGAGATATAGGTATAGGAGGAATCGAGCGACAACCGCGACCACAGGCGGGCGTGGAACTCGGTTTCGGCGCCGTGGGCCAGCGATTTGTTCACATTGACATACTGGCCGACGAACGTCGCCGGGTTGGTGGCGAATTCAATCTGGCGGCGAAAAACATTGCGAAAATAAGTGGCCGCGAGCACGAACCTGCCGCCCACCAGCCGCTGCTCAATGCCCCCATCAAAGGCGCGGTTCTCCTCCGCCTTCAAGTTGGGATTCGGGATAACGAA
>DASVBI010000304.1:0-4746 GCA_036375915.1 Terriglobales bacterium
CCCTGGGACGCGGAGCACACGCCGTGGGCCGCTGTGGACCGCGCCGAGGAATGCGCCCAAGCCGTGAACGTGCCCGTGATGGTTGATTTCTGGCCTCGCCCCCAGCGCACCTACGCCGACCTCATCCTGAAGAAAATGCGGCCCGGCGATATTCACACCCACGTCTTCGCGCAGCAGTTTCCCATCCTGCTGCCCGACGGAAAACTTAATCCCATCCTGGAGGAGGCGCGCAAGCGCGGCGTCATTTTCGACGTGGGCCATGGCGCCGGCAGCTTCTGGTTCCGCAACGCCGTCCCCGCCGTCAAGCAGGGCTTTATTCCCGACTCGTTCTCCACTGACCTGCACATCGAGAACTTCACCATCCTGAGCCTGACCAACGTGATGTCAAAATTTCTCTCCATGGGCCTGCCCCTGGAAGATGTGATCCAGCGGACTACCGTGAATCCGGCGCGGGAGATTCATCGGCCGGAGTTGGGAACCCTCTCCCCGGGCAAGGAAGCTGACATTGCCGTGCTGGAGGAGCAGCACGGAAAGTTCGGCTACATTGACTGCGGCTACGCCCGCATGGATGGCAATGTGAAACTGGTGGCCCGCATGACCGTGCGCGCGGGACGCATTCTCTACGATCCCTCAGGCCTGAGCATGACGGAGTGGGAAAAAGCCCGTTCCCAGTACTTCAACACTCCAACATTCGGCAATTCCACGCCCGCCAAGGCGGACGACTACCCTCGTCAGTAAGAACTCGCTACTGGTGACTGGGCAGCTGGTCCCATATTCCCGGGTCCTCCTGCCCCAAAACCCACGAGCAAAAGCCTTCCAGGCCCCGCGTCTTTACCAGCTCCAGCCTGTCCTTGAAAGTGCGCGCATCGGTGTAGAAAACCCATTCCCGCGTCTGGTCGCGGTAGAAATAGAACCATGCCGCCCGGTCGGTCGGGTCCCACTGCAGCGCCGGATGATAAGTATCAATCATCATGCGCACGTCGTTGCTGCCGACGTACGTGGCGGTTTCGGCCGGCTCATTCGTTTTACCTGGATCGCCGGCATACCAGCGGTATCCGTAGAGTGGAATGCCCAGCGAAAGTTTCTGTTTGGGAACGAACTTCAGAGCGTAGTCCAGGTTCTGCACCACCCAGGTATAACCGGCGACCGGGCCGGGCGGCGTATAGGACGTGTGCTCGTCGTAAGTCATCAGGCAGATCAGGTCCACCTGCTCCGCCAGCGCCAGAAGATCGTAAGCGCCGCGCCAGTTGGCATAGATCCAGCGCGCGAACCTTCCCTGCCCCGGATAGCCGGGGGCGTTAGGGACGGTGGCAATTGACAGTTGGAATCCCGCCTTGTGAAGCCGCTCTGCCGCCAGGGTCACCAACTGGGTGAGGGCGTCTCGGTCCGTCCACGAGATATTTTCAAAATCGAACTGGAAGCCCGTGTACCCGTGCTTTTTGCATTCGCCCACCATGACGGTAATAAAGTGCCCTCGGGCCGCGGGATCGGTTGCCAGTTGATGGAATGACTGCTGGTCGAAGCCCTCTTTCGCGGCGGTCCCGGTGTTCACTATAATCGGCATCACTGCCACGTGGTGCTGGCGCGCCACTTGCATCACCTGCTCGTTTGGTCCGCCCCATACCAGCCCCGTTCCATCCACGGAATACCAGGTGGGGACCAGAATATCTATTTTGTCGGCGTGGGTTAAAAACGCCTGCACTGAATCGGGGCGCTGCGTCATATAGAACAGCGCTTTCGGTTGCGCCTGCGCCGCGGCCGCGCACGCACATAGGACCGCTGCTATCGCCCATCGCATGATTCCTCCTCACTAAAACGGAAAGTCGTCCCAAATATGCCGGCCATAGTTTCCTACGCCACGAGAAGATAGCGGAACACGGTCAATGAGTCGCGCCAACCGTTTCAATGCGATCGGCGGTTCTCGTCCGTTCCAGGCGCGCGCAACGGTTGCCTGGATCCCGCTTGAGGGCTTCACGAAAATCCTGTTCGGCTGCGGAACCCTGTCCCAGAAACTGCTGCGCTCTGCCCGCGATGCAGAAATCTTGCGCGCTGGCTTGGGATTCGTCCCCCAGCTCGGCCAGCCGGGAAAGTTCCTTCTCCGCCTGCTGCGAGTTTCCCAGTCGCTGTAGCGCCGCCGCCCGGAACAGCGCCGAACTGCCTTCCTCCCCTTGCCCCGAATCGGCGGCGCTCCGCCATGCATTCAAGGCGCCATTCCTGTCGCCCTCGGCATTCAGCGCCTCGCCCAGCCAGTATTCCGCCTCTTCGTCGTGGGGGCGGTTCGGCTTGCCCACCCCCAGCGTGACCGGATACTCGAGCGCCTGGCGAAAACTCTTTTCTGCCTCGCCGTAAGCCTTCTGTGACATCTGCCGGCGGCCTCGCTGCATGTTGGCCACCACGTACATCTCGCGCGCGATCTGCCCGCCTTCCCAGGGCTTGAACGGATGCGAGCGCAGCACCGCGAGGGCATCATCGAAGCGGCCCTCATCTACCAGGAAAGCCGCCTGGCGCACGCGCACTACATCCCGCTCCAGCACCGAGGGTGGCGCGCCGGCATAAAGCTTCCCGCGCCGTGCGCTGTCGCCCAGTTCGGCATAGATCTCGTCCAGGTCCGGGTACAGCCGATACTGCTGCGGCGCCAGTTGCAGCGCTTTTTCGTAATAGCCGGCGGCCAGATTGCGGTCGCCTTTCACCCGCCACGCCCACAACCCCAGGTCGCGTTCCAGTTCGGCATTCTCCAGTCCCAGCGCCGACGCACTCCGCCACTTCGTCGCCGCGTCATCATAGCGTCCGCGGGCGAAAAGAAAATCGCCCAGCAGCAGCAGCGCGTGCGTGTCCCGGGGATTGTGTTCAAGCGCATCCGAAAGCACCCGCGCGTCCGCCACACGGTGCGGGAACAGCGTGGTGTATGGCGCGGCCGCGGCCTTCGCAGCGTACCGCGCGCCTTCCGAGTCGCGGCCTTGTTCCCAGGCGTTCGATCCCAGGTAGTAGTAAACCAGGGGCGATTCCCCAAACCGCCCGGCTGCCGTGTTCAGCACCTGGTTGGACGAGGCAAAATCACCCAGTCCACGGTACCAGGCAGCCACGCTCAGGTACGTGTCCACGTCCCCACGCGGGCCCAGCGCGCTCAAGCCCTTAGTGGATTTTGCTGCAGTCCGCCCATCCTGTGAACTCTCCGCCACAGCAAAGGGAAAGATGGGCATCGCCGCTATTGCCTGCTCCACAACCCGGCGGCTTTGTTGCTTGTCGCCGGCCAGGCGCAAGGCAACAGCAAGCGCGGTGCGCGTGAGCTGGTTGTCTGGGTTGTAGCGCAGCGCTTCCCCCAGCAGGCGTTCGGCATCTTCATAGCGCTTTTTCTGGATAGCAAGCTCGCCCAATTGCTCGAATGCCGGCGGCCGCGCGCCGCCGAAGTGAACCACGTTCCAGAATGCGTCCTGGGCGCGGCTCGTCTGCCCGGCTGCGCGGTAAACGATTCCGGCAAGATAGTTAATCTCGGGATCGGTGCGGTCGTGCGCGAGCGCCTGGGCAAGGCGCTTTTCAGCTGCGGAAAAATCGGCTGCCCGGTAATCCCGCTCCGCCAGCTTCAGCAGCGCCGGCACGTATCCTGGGTTCTTCTCCGCAGCCTCCTCGTACAAACGCCCGGCTCCCTGTGGCCGCCCCTCCTGCTCTTCCCTTACTCCAAAGCGGAATAGCTCATCGGCGGTTGCGCTTGCAGGCAATTGCGCCTGCTTGTGCTCGCCAGCGGTGGAGACAAAATCCGGGTTCCCATCCACCGGTTCCGCCGCCGACCAATGCAGCAGGATGTCGCCCGTTTTGGACATCACCTCCACCGCAAGCTGTTTCCTGGCTGCGTCCAACTGCTCCACAGGCACAGTGAACTTCTCCGTCCTGCCCGCCTGGAGTTCGGGAATAGAGAACTCGCGCAGCAGCTTCGCACCAAGGCGGACGCGCACCTTCACGCCGGGCAGGTTGACTACCGGCTCCAGAGCCACCTCTGCGTAGCTGTCGTTTCCGCCTGCGAAGTTCACATTCAGCGCCAGTTCCTGCGTGGCTTCCACGAATCCACCGCCCAGCTTCTCTACCGGATACCAATACTCAGTCCACGATTCCACCCGCCCGGCCGGCAGAAACTCCTGGCTTAACTGCGTCTCGTATCGCCCGCTCTGAATTTCGTTGTAGGCGCCATCGTGGTCGGTCAGGAGGTCCGTCCAGATCAACCCGTCGCCCGCCACACCCCAGCTCCATATTTTCTTCCCGGGGTCCTGGCGAAAATCGGCAACGTGCACCACCCCATAGTCGAGATCGTGATAATAGGCGCCAAAAAAATTGCGGTGTATTTGCAGCCCAAACAAGGAAGTAGGCTGGGGAAAGTTCCGATACCAGCTGTAGTCCACTCCCTTCCACACGGGATAGGTCCAGATCTGCGTGTGCGAGTGCGGATTCACTTCCCTCATCGGATAGATGAATTGCATGTCCTGGGTTGCGGGAACCGCCGCATTCGCCCAAAACCAGTACAGTTGCGGCAGCGCGGTGCTGTTGAAGAGCACTACTTTCTGCTCCAGGCGGGCTTGCCCCGGCCGCAGCGTGAGCCATATCTCCCAGTGCATTCCCGTAACCCGGTCAATGCCGCCTGCCACCGCGGTCGCGCTTCCGTCGGCCGCGGTAAGCGTTCGCGCATCCACCGGCGACACCGTCACCGTGGTATGCCCATTGGGAAAATTGAACTCGATTCCCCCCGAAATCCACGCT
>DASVBI010000664.1:0-5178 GCA_036375915.1 Terriglobales bacterium
ATTTTCTGCCCGAACTGCGCACGGAACCGTACGCGGCGGAACGGGCGGCGGTGGCCGGAATCGAAGATTCGGAACCGGAGCGCAAGCCGGAATCGCGCGGCTATTACTGGCGGGCGTAAACATCCCCTTCATCCAGACAAAGCTGCAATCCCATCTTGGCGGGTGCGCATAGTTCCTCGCGCCGGCGGCAGGCCTGCCTCGGCACTCCAGCACTCCATCCTGGCACAGGAAATAATTACAAAGTTAAAGAGATGCGGGTGACCAAGCCCGGTTGCTGCAGGCGGGTGAAGCGGGCCATGGCGTCGGTCAGCTGTTCGTAACGGTCGGCCACGGCCAGGGGAGAGAGCTGCAAACCGGGAAAGGCGATATTGAGGTACAGCTTCAGCAGGGCGAAAAAGGCATAGAGGCGCAAGTGGATGGCCGTATCCACCAGTTTTTTCCCCGCCAGCGCCACCTGCGGATCGGCGCTGCGTTGCGCCGCCTCCCCCAGTCTCAGCAGGACGGCCGCGTTCTGCTGCGCGTCCTGGATGTAGGCGGCGGCGGCCCGCATGCGCTCTCTTTGAATGCGCCGGAACTCCGGCGGCGGCAGATTGCGGCGGAGGTACTCCTCTTCCTGGGGGGAAATCAGATTGCGAAAAGCGGCAATGTCAATAGCTGTGGTGCGCCCCTGCAGGTCCACCACGGTGGCGATTCCGGCGGCGCCTTGGCCGCGTGCCGCCCGCGCCAGCAACAGCAGCGCGCCCGCCACTAATACAACCAGGATTCCAGTTACGATCATGCCAACTTCCGCACAGAAACTGTCCCCGCCAGGCCGGCAAAGGCCAAGCTTGGGGCGGAGGCTCCTTTACACTTTCCTGGAAGCGCGCCTTCGGCGTGTTCCAAAAGTCCTCTTCCGCTTCCCACCCGGGCATGATAATGTGCTGCCCGTAGAACAAAAGCAAGCGAAATGCCCGAAAGTTCGCATTCCGGAAAACGAAACAAAAATGACTTTTCAGTCGCCTTTTGACGATTTTGTGCTTAACAGCCTGGCTGCCGTTCGCGGCCTGCTGGCTCGGTTGCAATATGTAGCCGGCCTGCGCCGTGGGGATGGCGCCTACAGCCATTGGGGCCTGGCCCGGATGCATGGGGAAGACGCCGCTCACCAGGCCGCCTCTGAAGCCCATCATCTGCTCTTCTCCAAAGTTTTGAGTACGCCCCTGGCGCATATGCTGGAAGATTCGGCCCAGTCACAGGGCGACTGCGGCTTGGGCGAATACCTGCAGTATCTGTCGCAACGCCTGCCCGAACTGACCCCGCAGGGAGCGGGAGAGGGTCCGGTTCTGCACTTCAATTCAGTGCTGCACGCGATTTCGGCTCTGGCGCGTGCTCGGAGTCGTACCAGTCCGCAAGCCTCATAGCCACACCCACCACCTGCCCGATTACTTCCGCCTCCTGGGGGTGGCGCAGGATGCGTACCGGCTGGGGCGATAGCGGATGCGGCTGCAAGGTCAGTTGGTCGCCCTTCAGGCTGCACCAGCAGCAGGTATGGCCGCTGCGGGTTTCCACAAAATAAATTGGCCGCTCGAATTCCGAGCGCCACATGGCGCTGGTCACCTTGTTGCGGGTTTCATCCACCTGCACGAAACTCCCCGGCAGCAGGATGGGATACATGGTGAAGTCCTCTGTGCCCACATAGCCGTAGGTGTAGTCGCGGCTGGCGAACTGCGCCAGGTAGGCCATGGGAACCAGGCCCCACTGCTCGATCATTCGTCCCAGATTGGCGCTGCGCCGCGGATCGAAGGACGGATCCAGCCTCACCGGGACACGCACCGCGCTCGCCCCCAACAGGACCTCCGCCCGATGCGAACGCCGCAGCTCCACCGAATTCAAATCTGAGGCCGCATCGTTCAGATCTATGCCGTACCACGCCAGCAGTTCGCGCAGATCGCGCCGGTAAATTACCGCCAGGGAATATAGCCGGTAAATGCTGGGCACTATCCCTTTGGTTTCGATGTCGGAAAGCCTGCTGAGCGCAATCGAGAAATCGTCGTTGGCGTGCTTGGCCGCTATCCGCGTGCTGGCTACTTCCACGTCCCGCATGGTGAGTCCCAGTTGCTCGCGCAAGCTCCGTAATTGCTGGCCCGGTGTGTGCACTTGTATCTCCCTGAAACGACTGATAGGTTGGCAACCGTATCACAACTCACCAAGCTCCAAAAGACCTTTCTGCCCAAGAGATTTCCCGCCTCTCAGGCTGATTATTCCCAATTTGACTCTTTTCTCCCGGCCGCTGCCGCACCCGGACGGAGCATTACCTTCGTCACTTGGAGACCCCGGGATTCTGCCCGTAAGATATTGAAAGTCAAAGAGAAATACACGCCATGCGCACGTTCCGAGTCGCCCTTGTTGGCAAAAATGATGAGCACCTCTCTGTTCTCAAGTCGCGAGTAGAAGCCACGCTGGCCGCGGAAGTGGTATTTCGTCGCGAGGCCCTGCCCGCCGTCACCGGTGATTCCCTGGTTCGGCAGTTGCAGCAATTGCATCCCGATGTCGTGCTGGTGGACATCGCTCCGGCTGATCCCGATTCCGGCATCGCGGCGGTTGAGGTTCTGGCCAAGGAATCCCGGGAAGCAGCGGTCTTTGCTGTGGGAACGCTCAACCAGCCACAAGTGATTATTCGCGCCATGCGGGCGGGAGCGAGTGAGTTCCTGGACCGCGATATGGCCAGCGGTGCGCTCCTGGAGGCCTTCGCCCGCCTTCATGCCAGCTTGCACGGCCGCAAGTCCGGCAGCGCGCGCGGAAAACTCATCACTATCTTGAGCGCTAAAGGCGGCTGCGGCGCCACCACCGTCGCGGTTAACACGGCGGTCGCCCTGCAGCAGCAGTCTTCCCATGTGGCCCTGGTGGACTTGGCTCCTTTGGGGCACACCTCCCTGCACTTGAATGTGCGGCCGCAGTTCGGACTGGTGGACGCCCTGCACAACCTGCACCGCATGGATGCTTCTCTGCTGGAAGGTTTTATGACCGAACTGACGGGCGGGCTGCGGCTCCTCGCCGGCCTCAGTGTTCCGGTTCCCCTCGAGGTCGAAAACAGTGACCTGGTGCTGCTGTTTGACCTGCTCTTAGATCACTACAAGTACGTGATCGTGGACGCCTCCAACCGCATGGATAGGATCAGCCACACGGTCTGCGACCTTTCGGAACTGGTGTTGCTGGTGGTACAGGCGGATGTTTCCTCGCTGTGGAGCGCAGGAAGGGTGCGGGATTTCCTGGGCGGCGATCCGGCCAACCGCAGGGTACAGTTGCTGGTGAACCGCCACCGCAAAATTGCCGGATTCAGCGATGAAGATGCGGAGGCCGCTACTAATTGCCGTGTTTTCTGGAAAATACCCAATCAGTTCAACGCCATCGGGCCGGCTATTGATCGCGGCAACCCCGTGGCCCTGCAGAACAATTCAGAAATTGGCCGTTCCTTCAGCGAATTGGCGTCCGCCCTCGCAAAATTGGCGCCAAATTACATTCCCAGGCCTGAGGCAGCTGAAAACCGTAAGAAAGAACAATCGCAAAAGGTCCTGGACCGGCTCATCAACTTTGGGCCCGCGCCCATCCGCTAATAACTGACTCCATTCACGCAGGTTGCCGCCGAATGGAAGCACCCCAACCGCACAAATTATTGTGCCGGTATGCGGAAAACGTGCAGGCTGTGATTCAGGATGGCAGTCTGCGGATAGCGCAACACCCAGCGATAAGCGTCGAAGTTTTCCAGCATCTGCCCCGTCAGCTGAGTGGCGCTGATCACCACGGTTGCGCCTGTAACCCTCTGATTTTCCTCGAGTTTCTCCACACGCAGGCCGTAAGCACCCGGGTCCACGCTGCCGAAATATGCCAGATAAATCTTTTCCTGAGGGTGAGCGGCCTGGTATTGGCGCAGAGCCAGGAGCCCTTGCCCCCAGTCTAAATTGCTGTCGCTGAGCAGCTTGTAGCTCTGGCTGGGGGGCACGAAGGGAGTGAAATAGGAGAGGTAGTCGGGAGCGTAGCGCAGGGCATCCGCAGAGTTGAGCGCCACTGCCAGCAGGACCAGAATCAGCGCGGTGCGGGAGCGGCGGGCCAATTGCCAGGCGCCACCCGCTACGAACAGCAGCACAAAGGGATACAGGGGCAAGACGTGGCGGTCGCCAATATCAATGTGGGACAAGATGGCAAACACGAAGTACACCGCAGGAAACGTGGCCATGATCAGCAGGTCGGGGGGAACCCCTATTCGCCGCCTCGCGGCCAGGACCAGAAAAATCAAAAACAGCAGCACAACCACCGTGGGCCACTTCAGCAGCATCACCGTCGGGTAGTAGAGCTTCCAACCACCTTTGAGAGAAGCGGTTCCCAGGAAGAATGACTGATGCCCGCGATGATTGTGGAAGGCCACATTGCGCAAGCCTTCCAGATACTCGCCAGCCGGAATGGGAATGCTGAAATTCACCGGCGTGCGCATGTTTTTGATGATGGGCGCGCGGTTGGGAAAGGTGGCAACAAAGCGGCCGTCGCGCATGGTCAGTCGCGACACATGGAAAAAGTAGCCCGCCCACAGCACCAGGAAAGCAAGCGCGCAAACCATCGCCGCGGCGCGCCAGTTCCAACGGCAGGGATGGAAGGCGATTCGTTCTGGCTTCAGCACCAGCAACCAGCCCAATGCCACCAGGAACATGGGAGGGGTATAAAACTTTGCCAGCAGCAGCAGTCCCATCACCACGCCCAAAAGCACGGTCTGGCCGCGTGTGGGATTATGCCGCCAGCGCAGCAGTTGCACGGCGGTGGCGAAGATCATGAGCACGCCGACGCCATCGGTGGTGATAAGCGAGTAGTGGGCGATTAAAGCCGGTGAAAAAGCGAAGAAGCCCAGCGCCAGGTTGGCAGCGTCTTGCGAAAAGAGGCGGCACGCGGTGGTCCACAGCACCAGGGCCAAGATGATACCCAGCGCCACGCTCACGGCGCGGCCGCGGTCCGCCATTTCCTGCGGGCTGGGATGAAAGCCCAGCGCCAGAAATTCCGGGAAATGGCCCTGCACATCCACCTGCCACCTGGAGCTCACTATCGGCAGGGTGCACAACAGCCGCTGCAGCGGCGGGTGGTCGTTCCAATCCTGGATGCGGCTATAGCGCCACATCTCCTGCCCGGTAACGATGTGTACAGGCTCATCAAAGGTAA
>DASVBI010000473.1:0-2023 GCA_036375915.1 Terriglobales bacterium
CTCCGTACCTGGGGCAGGAGTTTTTGCAGAATAACCTCCGGAGGCGCGGAGATGTCCACCACCAGGGCGTCGCTGGGCTCCTCCAGGTCGGCGAACTGGCTGGGGAGCATACCGGGTTTCATGTAGTGCTCGCGGCGGTGCTGGATGCGCGCCGTGATTAGCTCTGGTGAGCCTTTGAGATAAACCCAGGTAACGGTCGTTCCCCGCGAAAGAAAATCCCGGTATTGCTGCTTCAGTGCGGAGCAGGCCACCACCAGGCATTGGCCGCGTTCGGCGGCCGCTGCGATGTGGGCGCGGATCGCAGCCAGCCAGGGCGCGCGGTCGGCATCAGTGAGTGGGATTCCCCGGCTCATCTTCTCGATGTTAGCGGTTGGGTGAAGCGCGTCGCCTTCGAGAAAATCGCAGTGCAGCGCCTCGGCCAGCAAGCTGCCGATGGTGGTTTTGCCGGAGCCGGCGACGCCCATTACCACTACGATCATCTGGAGCTCATCCCGCCTTGCGTTCCAAGTGTCCGCCGAACTGGTAGCGCATGGCGGAGAGCAGCTTGTCGGCAAAATCGGCTTCGCCGCGCGAGGCGAAGCGCGCGAACAGCGCGCTGCTGAGCACGGGTGCGGGCGCCGATTCGTCAATGGCGGCTGTGATCGTCCAGCGGCCCTCGCCGGAATCGGATACCCGGCCGGAGAAGCCGGATAAGTCAGGCTCTTGCAGCAGAGCCAGAGCGGTGAGGTCGAGCAGCCAGGAGGCGATGACGCTGCCGCGCCGCCACACCTCGGCGATGTCGGGCAGATTTAAATCGTACTGGTAATGCTCGGGGTCGCGCAGGGGGGTGGTTTCAGCGTCCACGGTGCGCCCGCGTTTGCCCACGTTGGCATGCTTGAGGATATTGAAGCCTTCGGCGTAGGCCGCCATCAGGCCGTATTCGATTCCGTTATGCACCATTTTGACGAAATGGCCGGCGCCGTTGGGGCCGCAGTGCAGATAGCCTTCCTCGGCGCTGCCTCCGGCCTTTTCCCGCCCGGGGGTGCGCGGCAGGCTGCCGCGGCCAGGGGCCAGGGTTTTGAAAATGGGGTCCAGGCGCTGCACCACTTCGCGGTCGCCGCCGATCATCTGGCAATAGCCGCGCTCCAGGCCCCAGACGCCCCCGCTGGTGCCCACGTCCACGTAGGAGAGCTTTTTCTCGCGCAGTTCCTTGGCGCGGCGGATATCGTCAATGTAATAGGAGTTGCCGCCATCAATCACTGTGTCGCCCGGCTCCAGCCGCGGCGCCAGTTCCTGCAGCGTGCTATCCACCACCGCAGCCGGGACCATAAGCCACACGGCGCGCGGTTTCTTCAGCTTGCGCGTCATGTCGTCGAGGGATTCCGCGCTGGTGGCGCCCTCCCCCGCCATTTGTTTCAGGCTGGCCGGATTCATGTCGAACACCACGCACTGGTGGCCGCCCCGCATCAAACGGCGTACCATGTTCGATCCCATCCTGCCCAGCCCAATCATTCCCAGTTGCATCGCATACTCCTTGTCATCAATCGCAAAACGATATGGTATACGCAACCGCACGGCCTGTGTGACAGGGAGCGAAGGATAAGGGGTAAGTTGGCCTGGCACACGGATTTATGGGCAGCCGCCGCTGAGGCTTCAGGTGGTGCGACGGATGAGCGGTAAACCATCATCTAACCACTTCAGGCACTTTGAGTACGGCGGAGCCAGCGGTTTCACTTCCGTCTACGCCGAAACTATATGACAGCCGACTTCTGGCGTACACTTACGCGCAGCATGAGACGGATTATCGTCTTTGTTTTGTTGTTGACGGGGGCGGTCGCCGCGCAGGACGTGGAGACCATTATCCAGCGCTCGGTGCAGGCCAACGAGAGCGACTGGGCGGCCGACCCGCAATACGACCACTACGAAACCGACCAGGAAGACGGCAATCCGCCGCAGACCTTTGAAGTCCAGATGCTTCTTGGTTCTCCCTACAAACGGCTGGTGGCGGTGAATGGCAAGGGGTTGTCGGTGGAGCAGCAGGCTT
>DASVBI010000291.1:0-3814 GCA_036375915.1 Terriglobales bacterium
GACGAGCAAAAAGCAGGTCCTTCGCTGCGCTCAGGATGACAACACGAGGTGGGCTACTGATTACTGAATGCTGAGTGCTGATTGTTGAATGCTTCTGACCAGCCAATTGCCGGGCGCTAAGAGCCAGGTTTCATTCCCCACCGCTCCCACAGCACCTTCAGCACTTCCTGAATCTGGTGGTCCCACTCCGGCCACTCGTGAATGCCGGGACGCTCGCGGTATTCGTGGGGAACCTTCTTCTCTTGCAGCAGGCGGGAAAAATCGCGACTCTGCTGCAGCAGGTGGTCTTCGGTGCCGCAATCGAGATAAATAAACGGCAGTTCCGACGCCGGAGCGTTGATAAGCTGCTTCAGATCGTATTCCTTGCGCTGCGGCGAGCCTGCCGGCCCGAAGGCCGCCACGATGGACTGGCGAATCCAATCCTGAAAGTCCGGGCCCATGTTTTCCGGCGTCCAGTCGGTGACCGCCAGCGCCCCGCTCATAGAGGCGGCAAAGGAAAACAGGTCGCGGTGCTTCAGCCCCAGCATCAGCGCGCCGTAGCCACCCATGGAGAGCCCAGCGGTGGCTTCCATGCGTTGCGACTGCAAGGTGCGATAGTGGCTGTCCACGTAGGGCATCACTTCCTTCATGATGTAGTCTTCCCAGCGGCTGTTGGGGCCGGTGCCGTTGACGTACCAGGCCTTGTCGCCCTCGGGCATGACGATGATCAACTGATACGGCCGGGCGTACTCCATCAGGTTGGTGTTCTTCACCCAGGTGTCGTAGTGGTCGCCGATGCCGTGCAGCAGGTAGAGCACGGGATAGCGGCGCACGCTGCTGTCGTAGCCCGCCGGCAGGAGCACGTTGAACGGCGCGCGCTGGCGCAATGCCTGGCTGTCAAAGGGAACAGTGGTGACCGTCGGGTTGGCTTGGGCCCAGGAGAGGCCCGGAAGCAGAAGGACGATGGCAATGATAGCTCGTCGCATGGCGGGACATTATAGCCGTCAGCGCTCAGCCTTCAGCTATCAGCCCTTAGCCAGCCCCCACACTTCCCTTTACAAAGCGATAAAATCCGGCACCTGCGGCCTGGACCTCGCATCTAAATGGGTGAATTCCCGTAGAATTGAATGTTATGAGCTCTCGTTCTCTGCTTTCCCTGGCCTTTTGCGGCTTCGCCGTTCTTGCCTTCGGCGCCCTGCCCGCCCTCGCCCAGCGTGGCGAAGGGCCGCTCAACCCCGCCCAACCCCAGGGCATTACCGTGGACCAGATTATCCAGCGCTTTGCCGCCAAGGAGAAAATGTTTCAGGAGGCGCGCGAGAGTTACACCTATCGCCAGTCAGTCAAGGTGATGACGGTGGATGGCGACACGGTCACCGGCGAGTATCAGGAAATTTTTGACGTCCTGTTCGACAACAACGGCAATCGCATCGAACAGGTGAAGTATGCTCCGCAGTCCACTCTGGAAAATGGCGGCATTTCCATGACCGAGCAGGACTTGAATGACATCCGCCACCTCATGCCCTTCGTGCTGACCACGGAGGAAATCCCGGAGTACGACATCATCTATCGGGGCAGCCAGCAGGAAGACGAACTGCACTGCTACGTTTTCGACATCGCGCCCAAGAAAATTGAGAAGAACAAGCGCTACTTCCAGGGCCGCATCTGGGTGGATGACCACGACCTGCAGATCGTGAAAACCTACGGCAAGAGCGTTCCCGATGTCCGCAAGAAGAATCAGGAGAATCTGTTTCCCAAGTTCACCACCTGGCGGCAGCAGATTGATGGCGTTTACTGGTTCCCGGTTTACACCCGCGCCGATGACGTCCTGCACTTCAGCATAGGCGATGTGCACATCCGGGAGATCGTAAATTACGAGGATTACAAGCGGTTTGGCTCGAAGGTGAAGATCACTTATCAGGGCGAGGAGTTGCCGGGACAGGGCAAACCGGGAGCGCAGCAGGGACAACCGCAGCAGCCAGCTCCGGGGCAAGGGCAGCCAGCGCCACCGCAGCAGCAACCGCCGGCAAAACCGCAGTAAAGCGGTTTGTGTTCAGCTCCGAGGCAGGCTCAATTTCATCGCGTGGACACGCCGCAGCGGCGCCTTCCCCTAGGCGATGTGGGCACCAAGCAAAAATGGCCACTGAGAACCGACAACTGCTCTCTTACGCTGCCGGCGCCAGGGAACGCTCAGCCGCCTGCTGGATGAAGCGCTTCATGACCGTTGCCCACATAATCTTCTTACGCTGGGCGCTCTCTTTGCCTCGGCGCCCTTGCGCAAACATGCTGAGCAGCGCCCGTATTTTCATCACCCGCAGCACCCCCATCTCGCTGGGACCGATGCCGTAGGCATCCAGAAACTCCGCCTGGACCTGGCTGGTGATGGCGCGGTTGCAGAAAGGATATTTCTCCAGCGCCTCCACCGCCGCCAGAAAATTGGCCACATCATTGAACGAAACGCCGTGGGGAATCATTTTGGCGAAATCGGAGATTCCCACTCCCTGTTCGCCCACAATAACGTTCAGCGGACTGAAATCATTCAGCAGGGCCGAGCATGGCAACGACTTGCGGGCGCGAGCCAAAGCGTTTCTGGATCCGGCAATGATGGTACGAATGGAGCTGTCGTCCAGGCCTTCACCACGGCACGTTTCGCAGAGCGTTTCCAAATCCTTGAGCAGGCAGGAGGAATCCAGAGCCGCGGCGCCGTCGGCCACGGCGCGATGATAGCCGCGCAGCCACTCTCCCGTCTTCCGTGCAGCCGCCTTCAGGAGGGCGCCATCGGCGTACCCGGGCAGCAGGGCCGCCTTCATAATCAGCGACTGCAGAGGGAAGCCGCTGAATTTCTCCGCTACCACCGCTCCCAGTTCCGTGAAGTCGCCCAGCGGGCGCGGCACTCCACTGAGTTTTCGCTTCTGAAAAGCCTGGTAAACGCGCTGCAGATTGCTGTGTTCCTGCCGCGCCAAACCAGGAGCGCCCTTGGGACCAGAGCGATTGGGACGGTAAACCTTTGCCGTCACCCGTTCACTGCCTTCCGCGAAATCAATGACCATGTCGTAGATGTAATGGTCGGCTTTGGGTGTGTGCCCGACAACCCGCACGTTCCGGGGGGCTTCCCGGCCGGGATAGTACTGTGCGGCATTGGCACGCAACTCTGAAACTATCTGTTCCATTACGCTCTCAGGCATTGTCTCTCCGGGTTGAATCCTGGATGTCGGGCTGTGCTTTCACGGCCCCGCTGAAAAACCGATTGCTGGACTTGCCCGCCGTCGTTTCGGGAAACTTTCTCATCTCCGACGCGGTTGTGACCTTCTCTAGTAACCCTTTTTGTGGTGCAGTTTCGGTTCCAGCCGTCGTACTTTATTTCATTGAAACTACAGGAGATTTCACCCGAATCCAGGGTGTGCCGCGGGGCTTGCTTCCGGTATGTGGTATGGGAATGGACATCTTGGGCAGGCGGAGGGACAAGGGTGCTCCTGAACTGACGATTGTCGCGATTGAGGATTGACGATCTGAAACCCAGGGCACAACAAGTTCAGTGCGGGGAGAGGGGTTCAATCGTCAATCAAACAATCGTCAATCAGTAGAACAGGTATTTCCGCCACTTGGCGTCGGAGTGGCCCATCAGGCGCATGATGTGGCGGCTGGTATGCAGGTTGAAAGCACGCGGCTCCCGCAACAGCTGCCAGTACTGCGGCACCATCTTGCCCGCCGGCGAGTTGACCCTGGACCATGTGGTGCCTCGTTCCCGTGGAGGAGCTTCCACCTGGGAGAACCTGGTTACCTGCTGCCACACCTGCACTCGCCGCAAGGGCACTCAACTGCCCTCGGAAGCGCACAT
>DASVBI010000452.1:0-4567 GCA_036375915.1 Terriglobales bacterium
GCCGCGGTGCGCCAGCTCCACCCGGCCCGGCTTGGAGCCGTAGGCCCCGGTGAAGGCGCCCTTTTCGTAGCCGAACAGCTCGCTTTCCAGCAGGGTGCCGGGAATGGCCGGGCAGTTCACCTTGACGAAGGGCCCGGTGCGCCAGGGCGACAGGCCATGGATCATGCGGGCGATAATGTCCTTCCCGGTGCCGCTTTCTCCTTGAATCAAAACGGGTACATTGGCTCCGGCCAGCTTCTGCAGGCGCTCGCGCAGGGCGCGCATGGCCTCCGTGCGTCCAAAAACCACGCTCTCCGGGGGAATCTCACCCAGGGACTGGGCCAACGAACTAACGGTTGCAGCCATGTCGAATCACTCCGCCGGAGCCTAGAGCGCCCGGGCACAAAGGCTAAGTGCACCCCGAGCACCAAAGTACTAAGGGGCTGAGCCGCCCGCCCAAATCCATTGTTAAGTCATTCATTTTCAAATGCTTATACGACTTCGTCTGGGCGTGGACATCAGCTGGGGGAAGGTCTGGGAAGGGCACTGTTTCCCCCTGAGGGGTGGGAAAAGCTTTTCACAGCTAAGAAGTAACTTTCCTTTCAGCGGAGCGGAGAAGAGGGCGGGAAAACTTGAGCCCGAGCAGCTGGTGGCGGTTGGAAGAGCGGGCGTGAACCACCCGGGCCTTCAGCCGGCGTACGGCGCGGGGGAGGGGGACGCTGTCAGAAAGGGGGGCGCTGGGCACTTCCAGCGAAACCCCGGCGGAGAGCGGCAAGACACGGGATACGACCAGCAAGGCGCCGCCCGCACTCAAGTTCAGGGCGGTGCCAAACTCAAGGAATTCCTTGCCTTGTGGGTCATGGCCACGGACGAAAACCGGAATCGCCAAGGGCAATCTTTCCCACATTCGACGCTCTTTTGCTGTAGTCCGTCCGGCCACGCTTTCCCCTGAACATTGTATGCAAAGCATCTGTCTCTCGCACCTTAGCTGCCAAACCAAAGGGCTTCAATTGAATAGAATCCAAGGGGAGGTCTAGTCAAACGACAAGTTGCGCCAGGCGACGCGGAACCGCGCCGGAGCAGTATGTTCAGGCGAGCCAGGCAAGGGGGAGCCGCTGCTCTTGGGGGAGGAGGGGTCTGCGCCAAGGTTTGGTGCGGGCGCAAGCTTTTTCTCTTTTGTGACCAAAGGCATGCATTTTGGCGATTGACAGGGGTAAAACTCTGACATAGCATTCGTTCTATAGGGCGTAGAAAAACAAGCTCTTAGGTATTCCCTCCCCCCATATTAAGCACACAGGACAGCAGCGCGGAGATGAGTGTGTCTACCATCAAGGGGGAGTATCCCGGGCAATCGAGTGAGGGCCGGGGGGTCATGGGCGCAGCCGAATTACACGCCAGCAGCAGCAGCCAGCAGGAATTGCTTCAAGCCTACATTCAGTTGCAGGAAAGGTATCACCGCTGCACCGACGCCCTGGCCTCGGCGGCCCACGACCTGAAGACCCCGCTGGCAATCCTCTCCGGCTACATCGAACTGCTGCAGAACGAAAAACTGGGCCCCCTAAGCGAACGGCAGCGCTCGATCCTGCAGGATATGCAGGCGAGCAGCGCGCGCCTGGAGCATTTTGTCCAGGATTTCCTTACCTTCAGCGTGCTGGAGACGGGCGAGCTGAAGATGAAATACGAGAGCGGGGACATGAACGCCTGCCTGTCGGAAATCTGCACCTTCTGGTCGGCGCGGTTCCAGCAAAAAAGCGTGGCCCTGTACTTTCTGGCCAATGAGAAGCTGCCGACCTTTGTTTTCGACTACGCCAAAGTACAGCGGGTGCTGTCTAACCTGCTGGAGAATGCCGCCAAGTTCACGCCCGCAGGGGGCACGGTGTGGCTGCACGCGGAGCCGCACATGTGGGAGCGGCGTTCCAATTACCTGGCGCGTCCGGGGCAGGAACGGCGCAAACTGAAGAGCGAGGTTCCGAATTCGGTGAAGGTGAGCGTGTCGGACACGGGGCCGGGAATTGCGCCGGAGTTTCACCAGGAAATTTTTGATGATTTCTTCCGCTTGCCGCAGGCGGGGGTAACGGGCGAAGGGGTGGGACTGGGGCTAGCCATTGCGCGGCGCCTGGTGCAGGCCTTCGGCGGCAAGATCTGGGTGGAGAGCGAACAAGGCGCGGGCTGCAAATTCTGTTTTCTGCTGCCCCTGGGACCGGCGGGCGTTTCCGCGGGAGGAACACGATGAGCGCGTCGCCGAATATTCTGCTGGTGGACGATGAACCCGGAATGCTGCGCTATATCCGGACTCTGCTGGAAGTGGATTCCTACAAGGTGGAGACGGCCAACAGCGGCAACGACGCGCTGGAGCGGGTGCAGCGCGGTCTGAGCCCGGACCTGGTGCTGCTGGACCTGCTGATGCCGGGACTGGATGGGCTGCAGACGCTGGAGCAGTTGCGCCACATGCAGCCCGCCATGAAAGTGGTGATGCTCTCCTGCGTGAGCGACACCCGCAAGGTGGTGCAGGCCATACGGCTGGGAGCGCAGGACTACCTGACCAAGCCCTTCCAGAAAGCCGAACTGGATGCGGTGATCAAGCAATGCCTGCGGGCGCAAACCTCCTCCGGCGGCGAAGTGGAAGAGCTGTGTGACGACGTGTTTTTCGTAGCCGCCAGCCCGGCCATGAAGAAGATCCGCGGCCAGGCGGCGCTGGTGGCGGGAGTGGACATTCCGGTGCTGCTGCTGGGCGAGAGCGGGACGGGCAAAGAAGTGCTGGCGCGGCTGATTCACAAGCTTTCGCCGCGCGCCCACCGCACGTTTCTGAAAGTGAACTGCGCCGCGGTGCCCGCCGACCTGCTGGAAAGCGAGCTGTTCGGCTACGAGGCGGGCGCATTCACCGGCGCCAATCATCCCAAGCCGGGCAAGTTCGAGCTGTGCAACAAGGGCACCATCCTGCTGGACGAAATCGGGGAGATGCCGCCGCTGCTGCAGGCCAAACTGCTGCACGTGCTGCAGGACCAGCAGTTCTCGCGCCTGGGCAGCCGCTCGGTGATCAAGGTGGACGTGCGCATCCTGGCCGCCACCAACATCAACATTCCGGAAGCCCTGGCCAACAAGCGGCTGCGGGAAGACCTTTACTACCGCCTGAACGCATTTACCATGCAATTGCCGCCGCTGCGCGAGCGCAAGGAAGAAATTCCGCTGCTGCTCAAACATTTCATGTCACGCATGGCGGAACACTACGCCCGGCCGCCCATGACGCTTTCGCCCAAGCTGCTGCAACGCTGCCTGGAATACCCCTGGCCGGGCAATCTGCGCGAACTGAGCAATTTTGTGAAGCGCTTTTTGATTCTGGGCGATGAGGATGTGGCCATCAACGAATTGCAGCCGCAGTCGGACGGCAGTGGCCCGGCGGCAGCGGGCCGGGATGGCGACTCCGGCGGCGGGCTGAAATCGCTGGCGCGCAGCGCCAAGGACGAAGCCGAGGCCGAAGCCATTACCCAGGCCCTGGAGCAGACCAACTGGAACCGCAAGCAGGCGGCTGTCCTGCTGAAAATCAGCTACAAGGCGCTGCTGTACAAGATCCGCCAGTACGGAATTGCCGAACCGCAACGCCACCACAAGCTGAGCGCGGGAGCGTAGGAAGCACCACGCCGATCACCGCGGTTGGGCGAATCTTAGCTTTGTGCCTCCCAGAAACGTGAAGCGCTCCTGGTCGGAGTAACAGACTAGGGCTGGTGGCCCACTCAAGCCTTCTGTTGGCTTGGGTGGGGCGCGGGCGAGTGACCCAGCGGCTGAAGCCGGATTCGGGGGAACCTGGTTCGGCACGCCTGAAGGCGTGCCCTGATACGAATCTCGCGCGTGTGCTGATAGATCCTTTCGCCGGCGCGGTAGGCCGAAAGATCGAGTTCCTTCTTCCTGGTTGCGCGAGCGAGGTTCGCGTTCGACTTGCCCGGTCTCGTAGAGACTGAGTGAGAATGGCCCGCCAATTCACTGGCGGGGAATCGCGGAAGGCTGGACAAAGTGCCGTAGGCACGACCGAACATCTGTTGGCCACAAGGATGTCTTCAGCCGTCCCTAACGGGACTAGATTCTGGGAACCACCACTCCCGCCACTGAAGTGGCGGGCTACTTTCATGGCTTCCTGCCGGGCCGCCGAATGCAAGCTTGCTGATCTAAGCGCAAACGATTTAACAATCCCCACATTTGGCCACCACAGATTCGCAAGATGGTCCGCCGCGTTCACGCGGCCAAATGTGGGACACCCCACTACCTCAATTGCGCTACAATCGCGGGCTGCACAAAAACGGGCCGCAAGCGGAGCCAAATCTCCGAGAGGAAAAGGATAGATGCGGAAAAGCTCTTACACTCGCCGTGATTTCATGCTGCTGGGGGCGGGCGCGGCTGCGGCCGGCCTGGCCGCCAAGGTGACTGTTCTGGAACCAAAGGCCCTGTGGGCCACAACGCGGCCGGTGCCGCCCAGCGATGTGGTGCGCTTCGCCTCCATCGGCACGGGAGTAAGAGGCTGCGAACTGCTGGAGGCCTCGCTGGCGGTGCCAGGAATCGAGTGCGTCGGCATCTGCGATCTCTACGATTCGCGCCA
>DASVBI010000138.1:0-3012 GCA_036375915.1 Terriglobales bacterium
GGCGACGGCCAGTTGCATTTTGAATTGCGGCGGGGCTGCGGCGGCATTCACGAGGTGGCGAAGTTCTTTGTGGCAGGCCGCCGGCTGGAAGTGCGTGTGGCCGGGGCAAGTCTGCGGCTGGAGGCGGGTGAAAAGATTCTGATGAGCAGTTCCATCAAGTATGACGAGGAGGCCTTTTATCCACTCATCGAAAATGGCGGATTCGTCATCGAACTGGCAGCCAAGAGCGAAGATGGCAAGTTTCTGCTCGCTGGCGCGAGACCAAGATAATTGACGATTGAAGATTTACGATTGACGATTGAAACCCTTCCCCCGCGGCGTTTGTCAATTACCGCCAGCCACTATCTCTGCGCCAATCGAGCGATTTTCATTCGTCAATCTTCAATCAATCGTCAATTGGGCTTCCGTCCGTGGAGCTTGGCGGAAACCACCGCCCGGGCAGCCTCGGCCAGCGGCATCGAGCCGCAGCAACCGCCCACGGACTGGGACAAATTTAATCCGTAAGCTTCGCCCAGCTTTTTCGAGCTGGTGATCTGTGGAATCTGCAGGTCATCAAATCCCGCCTCCATTGCCATGCCGACGTATTCCGTGAGCAGGCTGGCTCCGGCAATGCAGCCCACGTAGGCTTCCACGTCGCGCGCCACCTCTTCCGGCAAGGGACGCAAGAGCACAAGATCGCTGACCGCGAAGCCGCCGCCGGGCTTGAGCACGCGATAGATTTCGCGAAAGACGGCCGGCTTGTTGGTGCTCAGGTTGATTACGCAGTTGCTGATGACCAGGTCCACGGAATTGTCCGCGACGGGCAGGTTCTCAATCCCCCCTTTGCGGAATTCGACATTGGCGGCCCCCAGGTCGGCGGCGTTTTTGCGCGCCAGTTGCAGCATCTGGTCAGTCATATCCACTCCGATCACGCGCCCCTGAGGCCCGACCTGGCGCCAGGCCAGAAAGGCATCAAAACCGGCGCCACTGCCCAAATCGAGCACGGTCATGCCGGGCTCAATGGCGGCCAGAGCCAGGGGATTGCCGCAGCCCAGGCCGAGATTGGCTTGGCCCGCAAGGGCGAGCTCTTCGGCGGAATATCCGATCGTACGGGCGACGCTCGCGGCATCGCCTGTACCGCAGCCACAGCGCTTGCCTTCGGCAATGTCGGAATAATGCTGGCGCACGCTTTCGCTGACGGTGGAATCAGTGTTGGCCATGTTTTTTCCTCTTTTCTGAGGCGCGGGCTGGGCGCCGGTCAAGACTGCAGGTAAATGACAATTCTCCCCCTTCACCCTGGAGTTGGCAGCAACCGCCGGGCGCCAGCGCCTGATTGAGGAGGCGGACGGCAGCCAGCAACTGCGGTTGCAGGCCGGAAGGGAAAGCAGAAAGGATGGTGCGGGTGCGGTCGAGCATGAGCTGGTCAATTTTGCCGCGCACGTGCCGGCCCTGGGGAGTGATGGCCACAGTGGAAGCACGGCCATCCTGACCGGCGCCCCGGATGCGCTTGACCAGTTGCCGCGCCTCCAGCTTTTCTAATACGCGGGTCATGGCGCTGGGGGAGATGCCGGCGGTGCCGGCGAGCTCGGAAATGCGAGCCCCTTCCCCAGCGGCCAGGGTGCGCAGAATCCCACATTGGCGCGTGGTCAGGCCTTCGCAGCAGACTTCATCCGGCCCCAGGCTCCCCAGCAAGCGGGAGAGGCGTTCGAGTTCCTGCGACCATTGCTGCACATCCTGCATAAGAACAGGTTAGGGAAAATGCTTGCATGAGTCAAGCAAATAATTTGGCCCTGCCCCGCCCTGCTCAACAAGACAACTGCCGCCTGTTGAACCCCGCACCTGGGGCGCGCGTGGAGTGGCCAAAACGCCCGCGCGACCGCGTCGCCGACTGCACAACTCAATTTTGGGTGACCTTTTTCTGCAAGCGCAGTCTAACTGCGTAATAACGGGATTGCTGGTTCTACAAATTTTTCGAACCGCTACCCGGTATCCCGCGTATCTAAACCGAGAGATGGGATGGAAGCGTAGTTAAGCTCTGGGAAAGAGGAGTCAGGTATGGCTGTCGGTCACAATCCCACGCTGCGCTTAAGCGGCGGAGACGTATATGTGCAGGAAGTTCTGCGGACCGCCCACCAGGAACTGCTGGCCCTGCTTCAGCAACGCGCCGATCTCATGAAGCGGATCGGGACGGTGAAGCAGACCATTATCGGACTGGCTAATCTGTTCGGCGATGACGTGCTGGACGATGAACTGCTGACCCTGGTGGACCGCAAACCTAATGGCCGCCAGCCTGGCTTCACCCGGGCCTGCCGCACGGTGCTGATTGAATCCCGGGCGCCGCTCACCGCGCGCGAAGTGGTGGCGCAGATGCAACAGAGATTCGCGGGAGTGCTGGTGAACCACAAGGATCCACTGGCCTCGGTCACTACGGTGTTAAACCGGCTGGTCGCCTATGGGGAGGCGCGCTCGGCGGCAAACCATGGCGGCAAGCGGGCTTGGGAGTGGGTGGCGGAGAGCCAGGACAAGCAGAACGGCTCGCGAGTGGCGCCGCCGATGGCCTGATTTTCCGGGGATTTCAGCTGCGGGGTGGCTGGCGTTCGATATAGAGCCGCACCTGGAGATTTCCCTCAAAATCCCGTTCGCGGGCCAGCACGTAATTGTCCGCCAGGAATCGCTCCACCTCGGCGGTGGTGGGATCGGGTTCGCCGTCTTTAAGGCGGTTATGCGCCAGCACCAGCCAGACCCGCAGGTAATCAGCGGGAATGGCGTCTAGAGGTGCGTTCTTGGTGTTGGCCAGAAAATCCAGGTACGACAGCTTATTCTCTCTCCCGTAGTCGGGGAAAATCACGCGCATTTGACGGCGCGCCGGCTGCTGCTCGGAGTAATACTCAAAGGGCATGCGCGCCTGCGCGGAGTGGAAGAGAATGCCGTCGCCCGGCCGCGCATAACTCAGGATAATCTGCGTGGCGGCTCTCCAGTCTTCCCGGCTGAGATCGAAATCGGCGCGATAGTAGGCCAGCGTTCCCCGCAGCG
>DASVBI010000503.1:0-2378 GCA_036375915.1 Terriglobales bacterium
GATCGCAATCGTCAATCTTCCTTCCGGCATCTACAATTGGCGCTTCATGCGTCCCCGCTCCTACGCGCGGCTGGCATTGCTGTTGCTGACCGCGCTCAATTTCCTCAACTACATTGACCGCTCCGTGCTGTTCGCGGTGCAGCCCCTGGTGCAGGCAGAATTCCACCGCAGCGATACCCAGTTCGGCTTCCTCACCACCGCATTTTTCATTTGTTACATGGTGGCAGCGCCCGTAGTGGGCCTGCTCGCCGACCGTTACCAGCGGCGCGTCATCATCATTACGGGGGCGGTGGTATGGAGCCTGGCCACCATGCTGACGGCGGTGACCTACAGCTTCGACGCGCTCCTGCTGCGCCACGCCCTGGTCGGCATTGGCGAAGCCACCTTCGTGACCATCGCTCCCTCTTTTCTCGCCGACCTGTTCGGGGAGGAGCAGCGCGGGCGCATCTTCTCGCTCTTCTATATCGCTATCCCCGTGGGCACCGCTCTCGGTTACATTGTGGGCGGACAACTGGGACCGCGTTACGGCTGGCGCGCTCCCTTCTACGTAGCCGGCGCGCCCGGCCTGGCCATTGCGCTCCTGCTGCTGTTGGTTCCTGAGCCGGAGCGTGGGCGCTGTGACCGGCTGCAGGAGACCGCCGAACGCGGCACCCTGCGCGGCCTGGCGCGCAATCCCGCTTTCTGGACAGCCACCTTGGGCATGGCCATGATGACCTTCGCTCTGGGCGGACTCTCAGTCTGGATGCCGACGTTCCTTTCGCGCGTGCGTCACTATCCACTGCAGCACGCCAATCAGTTGTTCGGGATCATTACCGCCTTCAACGGCACCGTGGCCACCCTGGTGGGGGGCTGGCTTGGCGACCGCCTGCTGCGGCGCACCGCCGGCGCCTACTATCTGCTGTCTGCGGCCAGCATGGCGCTGGGCATTCCGGCCATGATCCTGGCCCTGTTTTTTACCGGGCGCGTGATGTTTCCCGCCCTGTTCGTTGCTGAATTTTTGCTGCTCCTCAACACCGGCCCGCTGAACGCCGCGGTGGTCAATTCGGTGGGGGCGCACATCCGGGCCACTGCTGTGGCCGTGAACCTGTTCACCATTCACTTGCTGGGCGACGCGCTCTCGCCCACGCTGATTGGCTATCTCTCCGACCGTAGCTCGTTGCAGTCGGGATTCAGCAGCGCTGTTGTGGCCATTGCGCTATCGTCGGCAGTGCTGTTTATAGGAATGAAATATGCGCCGCCGGTGGCGGTAGGTACAGAGCAAACCGCATCTGGTACGGTGTGAAGTTTGGTGTTTCCAGTCTCAAGTTTCCTGGGAACGTGGAACAATCGGCAACCAGCGGCTTCCTCACTGTTTGGCGAAGACACTGGCCGGATCGTAAATCAGGTCAAAACGATGGTTCCAGGACTGTACCACGTTGGGCGGCGTCGCCGCGATGGGAACTTGAAGCTTATTCCGGCACCGCACCCGGGTCGGGCGGCTCTTCCACCGGCACGCCCCCCGAGGAGCCCTGGGGGCGCTGGGCGGTCGGGCGCGAAGACTTGGGGTGCTGCCACTTTCCGGCCCGGTAGCGATTGCGCCGTTCCACGTCATACTCCTTGGGCAAAGGAGGCAGCTTGCGCACCGCGCCGCGCAATTGCCGGGATTCGCGCAGCACGATTTCCGGTCGCCCGTCATAGGCCTGGATTTTGCCCTGGATCTGGATTTCCTTGCCCGCCAGCTGGCGCACATCGCCCACGTGCCGCAGGTCGCGCGGGAAAACGACAACGGTAAAGGGACAGGTGCGGTAGTCCGCGCAGAAATTCAGGAAGGTGGTGCCGCTCGGCCCTTCACTTACCCGGAACACCCGGCCGGCGACGCAGGCTGAGTCTCCAACGTGCTCCGCAGCACGCTGAATGGGCATACATTCCGCCCCGCTCAGGGCCGCGAGCAGCAGAATGCAACCAACATGGGCGGAGATCGGCACACGACCTCCTCTGCCACTATTTTAGGCTCCGGGCAGCAGGCAGGCGGGGGGCCGAAGCTGGGCCCCCGCCGCTTGAGTTCTGTTTTGAAACCGATCAGGTAACGCTATTTGAACGACTTGATGGCTGCCGTCTCATCGTCCTTCACATCGAAGACGGTGTAGAGCTTGGTGATCTGCAGCAGGTCGTGCACCTTCTTGGTCAGGTTCAAGAGTTTCAGTTCGCCGCCCTGGTTGCGGACGGTGGTAAAGGCGCTGACCAGCTCGCCGATCCCCGAGCTGTCAATGTAATTGACTTCACCTAGGTTCAGCAGAATCTTCTTGTTTCCTTTGCCCACCAGATCGCGCACCGTGTCGCGCAAGATGACGCTGCCTTCGCCTAGCGTAATACGCCCGCTGAGGTCGACAATCATCACC
>DASVBI010000513.1:0-3900 GCA_036375915.1 Terriglobales bacterium
ACCTGTTCGAAATGATTGTGCTGGAAGGGGCGCAGGCCGGCCTGAGCTGGGACACCATTCTCCGCAAGCGCGAAAACTACTGGCGCGCATTCGCCAACTTCGAAATTGACAAGGTTGCCAGGTTCGGCGGCGGGACGGTCAAACGGCTGCTGGCCGAGGAAGGCATTGTGCGCAACCGGCTCAAGATTGAATCTGCCATCCAAAATGCCCGGGCAGTCCAAGCCATTCAGCGAGAATTCGGAAGCTTTGAGCGTTTTCTCTGGCAGTTTGCCCCAATTCCCCGGCAGCAGGCGCTCGTCTCTCCCAAGCAGGTGCCGGCGCGCACCGCGGATTCCGACCGCCTGAGCAAAGAGTTGCAGAAGCGCGGCCTGCGCTTTGTGGGCTCCACCATCTGCTACGCCTTCATGCAGGCGGTGGGCATGGTCAATGACCACCTGGCGGAATGTTTCCGGTACACAGAAATTTCTTCACCCCCAAGACGACGGGGGCGCTGAGGAGAATTTGACGATTGTTGATTGAAGATTGACGATTGAAAACCCTGGCAATGCGCCCGGCTGATCCCTCAATTGGAATTGAGTGGCCGATTGTTGCGATTGAGAAACGAACGACAGTAAGTGAATTCTTCAGCGCGGATTAACGCTGATCAACGCCGATTTAATCGTCAATCGAAGATCGTCAATCTTCAATTCTCTGCGCCTCTGTGTCTCTGCGGTGGGTTTTAGCCGTCACATCCCATCGTAGTTTGGCCCGCCGCCGCCCTCCGGCGGAACCCAGGTGATGATCTGGTAGGGGTCCATGATGTCGCAGGTTTTGCAGTGCACGCAGTTGGAGGGATTCAGGCTGATTCGCTTGCCTGAGGGCACATCCCCCGCCTCAACCATCTCGTAAACATTCGCCGGGCAAAAATGCTGGCAGGGATTGCCGTACTCCTGCACGCAGCGGATGTTGCAGATCTGGGTGTCGTGGATGACCAGGTGCGCGGGCTGGTCTTCTTCGTGCTTGGTGCCGGAGTGGTAGAGGTCGGTGAGCTTGTCGAAGGTGAGCTTGCCATCGCCTTTGGCGTTGCCCAGCAGGTGGGCTTCGGCGCCGCCATCGCGGGGCAACTGGGACAGCTTCTTCATGCGTTCATGCCCGGAAGTGGCGGCATAGCGCGCACGCAAGCCGCGTCCGCCGGTGAACTGCTGCAGTCCGGCGTGGACCATGCCATGCCAGAAGCCGTGCTCGAAACCCTGGTGAAAATTGCGCACCTTCCACAACTCGGTTTTTATCCAGCTGTTCTCCACGCGCTGAGCGTAGGAGGCGGTCGCGGCGGTGGAAAAATCACTCTTCAGCAGGCAATCCAACGCGGTCTCGGCAGCCAGCATGCCGCTCTTGATGGCCAGGTGAATGCCCTTAAGGCGCTGGGAGTTAAGGAAGCCTGCGGAATCGCCAAGGATCATCCAGCCATTGCCGCTGACCGGCGGAATGGCCCACCAGCCGCCATACGGCAGTGACTTGGCGCCATAGCGGATCATCTTGCCGCCTTCGAGCAGCTTGCGGACCAGGGGATGGCGCTTGAATTCCTGCAGCACGCGCTGCGGGTCAAGGCGCGGGTCAGGATAATCCAGCCCGGTGACGAAGCCGAGCGAAACAATGTTGTCCCTGCCGCCGTAGATCCAGGCGCCGCCGTATTCTTTCGAGGTCAGCGGCCAGCCCATGGTGTAGATGACCTGGCCTGGCACGATGCGGCCAGCGGGAACTTCCCACAACTCCTTCACTCCCTGGCCGTAGGTCTGGGGATTGCGGTCATGATCCAACTGAAAGCGGCCGATGAGTTGTTTGGTCAGCGAGCCGCGCGTGCCCTCGGCCAGGATGACCACCTTGGATTTCAGGTCGTAGCCCGGTTCGAAGTTAGACTTGGGCTGGTTCTGCTTGTCCACACCCTTATCGTCGGTGCGCACGCCGATGACGCGCTCGCCTTCCACCAGCAGTTCGGAGGCGGCAAAACCGGTGAATACGGTGATGCCGGCCTCTTCCACCTTCCCGCCCAGCCACTTGACGAAGCGGTTGAGCGAAATCACATAATTGCCATGATCGCGCAGTGGAGGCGGAGTGATGGGCAGCTTGAATTGAGAGTTGCGGGTCAGGAAGTAAACCGCTTCTCGGCTGACTTCCGCCTCAATGGGCGCTTCCTTTTCGAAGCCGGGCAGCAGTTCGCGCATGGAGCGCGGGTCGAGCAGGGCGCCGGAAAGGCAGTGCTGGCCGATTTCGCGCGCTTTCTCCAAAACGTAGATATTTTCCTTGCTGAGCTGCGAATCAGGATGGCTGGCGTTGTGCGCGTCAATGAGCTGCGAAAGACGGAGGGCGCAGGCCATGCCCGCGGGCCCGCCGCCCACGATGACTACGTCGGCCTCCATTTGGGGGCGCTCGACGTTGGGAAGAGGTGTGCGGAAAATTAGCATTAGTTTCGAGTTTCAAGTTTCGAGTTTCGAGTCGGCGCGGTTGAGGATGCCGTAGACCGCAATGCCGAAAGCAATCCGTTGATAAGCCGCAATACTTCCTCGCTGTGCCTTTCGACTTCTCTGTAGGACTCAGCTGCGAGGTAATGCAAGTCGAGCGCGATTGCCAGTTGGGTTTGCAGCTCGAGAACCGATCCCCGGGCGTGGCCCAAAAACTGGCGAAATTCCAGTCGTGAGCCGGCCCTGGCCCTCCGCAATATGGGACGCAACGGATACTGCGGCCCGGCGAAGCTGGCTGACGAGTCCGTACTGCTCAGAGGAAGGGAATCCGCGGGAAATGGCATATATCTCTACCGCAAGCGCTCTCGCCTTTTGCCACGCAATCAGCTGTCTATATGAACAGGGCATAGCACCGAAACCAACACCTCTATTGTGCCAGCTTCGCAAGCGAAACTCGAAACTTGAAACTCGAAACTTCCATCTACGTTCCCGTTTTTGCCTTCTTCACTTCCTCAATCAGCGGGGGGACGATCTCGAACAGGTTGCCGACGGCGGCGTAGTCGGCGATTTCGAAGATGGGGGCTTCGGCATCCTTGTTGATGGCCACGATGGTGCGCGAGCCTTTCATGCCCACGATGTGCTGAATGGCGCCGCTGATACCGAGAGCCAGATAGAGCTTGGGCGCGACGGTCTGCCCGGATGAGCCGATCTGGCGGTCCATGGGCAGCCAGCCGGCATCGCAGATGGGGCGCGAGGCGGCAATTTCGCCGCCCAGCGCATCGGCGAGCTGCTTCGCCAACTCAATGTTCTTCTGCTCCTTGATGCCGCGGCCCACGGCCACAATGATTTCCGCCTGGGTGAGGTCCACCGCCTGCTTGGCCTCCTTGAAGGTCTCATGCGGCTGGTTGCGGACCACTCCGTCGGGAATTTCAACCTGCACGGTTTCGACCGGCGCGGCCGAGGCGCCGGCTTCCACCTTGTCGCCGCGGAAGGCGCCGTTCTGGAAGGTCACGAACCACGGCGGCTCGCCGCTGAAAGAAACGTCGGCCGCGAATTTCCCCTGGAACATCTGGCGGGTGAACAGCAGGCGGCCGCCTTCGTACTTGTAGCCGATGCAATCGCTGATCAGCACGCGCCCCAGAACGGTGGCCAGCTTGGGAGCAAAATCACGCACCTGGTAGGTGTGAGGCATCAGCACCAGCCGCGGCTGGCGCGCGGCGAGGAATTGCTTCAGGGCATAGGCAAACGCGTCAGGCGTGTAAGGCTCAAGCTTGGAGGATTCGAGCGCATAGACCTTGCCCACCTTCTTGCCCGCAACCTCCGCGGCCAGGCTGCCAATGCGGCTGCCGGCCACGGCTGCTTCCAATGGCCAGCCGGTCTGCGCGGCGATTGCCTGCCCGGCGGTGAGCGTCTCCCAGGAGACGCGATTCAGCTTGCCTTCACGCTGCTCGACTACAACCAG
>DASVBI010000725.1:0-10647 GCA_036375915.1 Terriglobales bacterium
GTGAGCCGCGTAACCGTCCTGGACGCGTCCGACAAGCACCTGGAAGTGATCGTGGATGACAGCCAGCTCTCCCTGGCGATCGGCAAAAAGGGGCAGAATGTGCGCCTGGCGGCCAAGCTCCTGGGCTGGAAGATTGACATCAAGAGTGAAGAGGAAAAGCGCCAGGAAGTGGAACAGCAGATGTCGGCGCTGGTCAACCAGCCGGCGACGCCGCTGGAACGCGTGCCAGATCTGGGCGAAGGGGTGATCGAGAAGCTTACGGAGGCAGGTATAACCACGGTCGAGGCCCTGGCCGATATGACACCGGAACAGCTGGAAGCCATTCCCGGCATTGGCCCCAAGACGGTGGAAAAAATCAGCATTGCGGTTAATAATTATTTTTCTCGGCTGGAGTCGGCGCCGGAGGAACTGGCGCCGGAGACCAGCCCCGAGGATCTTTCGCTGGAACAGCAGGAAGAGACGAGCCCGGGAATGGAGTTGGGCTCGGAAACGGCGGGGCAGGCGGGCGACACCGCAGGCCTCTCGCAGATTGCAGACGAGGCGTCGCAGAGCGTGGAAGAGCTTGCCGCCGAGGGCCAGGACTATGAGGCTGAGGCGGTAAAAGGGGTAGAAGACGCCCCGCCCGCCGATGAGGGAGAGGTTGTTCCCCATCCGGAACGGCCCCTCCTGGACAACGAAATCCCGCCCGAAAAACCGGGCAGTGAATAGGCTTGGGCCGTGCCGCCCTTACCGGCGGCAACCCCCAAGGCCAGTTCGGTTGAGGGCGGCGTTACGATAGGGCTCATTGGCAGCAAAGAATTCACCGTGAGGTTGATATGAAGACTTAGCGGGTAAGACAAAACGGAGGCAATAGAAGGCGGATGAAGATTCGTATTAACGACCTGGCCAGGGAACTGGAGGTCAAAAGCAAGGCAATCCTGGACGTCCTGCCGCTGGTAGGCGTAACCGAAAAGAAAACCCATTCCAGCTCAATTGAGGCGGACGAAGCGGTGCGGGTACGGGCCCATTTCCAGGCCCAGTCCGAAGCGCAAGGGGCGGGGTCTGCCCGGTCCACGCGCGCCCGAGGGGAAGAACCCGACGCCATTAAGACCAAGATTGACCTGTCGCACATCTCCAAGCCGGGAGACGTGCTGAAGCTGATCACGCAAAAGCAGCAGGCTGCCAGTGCGCCTCCGGTGAAGCGCCCAGCGCCACCGGCGCCCGCCGCGCCGCCTGCAGTGGAAAGCAAGCCTGTGGCGGCGTCACCCGCCACGGCTCAGCCCCCGGTCGCTCCCGCCAAGCCGGTAGTACCGCCTC
This sequence comes from Terriglobales bacterium, assembly GCA_036375915.1. Classification (GTDB taxonomy): domain Bacteria; phylum Acidobacteriota; class Terriglobia; order Terriglobales; family Acidobacteriaceae; genus JAICWP01. The sequence continues at coordinate 1,297 of DASVBI010000725.1, forward strand.
CCGCCGCTGCTCCGAGCGTCCCCGCCGCGCAACCTCCGGTGGCGCAGCCGCCGTCGCCTAAACCGGTAATCGCGCCCCCGCCGGCGCGTCCAGTTGCCCCAGTTCCGCCGGCGCAAGCGGTTCCACCTGCGGTATCGCCGGTTTCGCCACCGGCGCAGCCGCCGGCACAGGCGCAACCCACCGCTTCAGCACAGCCCGTACAGTCCCAGCGTCCAACTCCCGCTGCCCCTCCCCCGCGGCGCATGATTGTGCCCCAAACCGGCCCGCGCCCTGTGTACAAAGCGCCCACGCCTCCGCCGCGAGCGGAGAGCCCTGCGGCCAGCCCCAGCCCTCAAGCCCGGCCCATGCCGGGTCGCCCCATAGCAGGGCGGCCGGCTCCCGGACGTCCGGTGCCCGGGCAGCCGATTTTTCAGCGCCCCCGTCCCTCCGGCCCGGGTGCGCGTCCTCCCTTGCGTCCCGGCGAGCGCCGGCCCATGCATCCCACGCGCCAGGCTCCTGGCGGACCTCGGCCCATGGGGGTGGGTCCAGGAGCGCCGCCCACCCCGCGTCCGGGAAGCCGGCCGGGTGGTCCGGCGCGGCGTCCGGGACAGCGTTATGTGCCGCGCGGCGTGAAGGAAGGCCCCATGAAGGGGTTTGTGCCCCCGCCGCGGCTGCCGGTGAACAACGAGCCTCTGCCTATTACTCGTGCCATCACCATCGCTGAGGGCATCAGCGTGAAGGACCTGGCGGAGAAGCTCGGGGTTCGCGCCAAGGACGTGATTGCGCGCCTGCTGGCCAAGGGCGTGTTTGCCACTATCAACCAGACGCTGGATGCGGAACTGGCTTCCGAGATGGCGCGCTTCTTCGGAGCCGAAGCTTCGGTTATCAGCTTCGAACAGCAAGCGGCTCAGGAAGCCGTGGCCGCGGAAACGGCTACGGAGGAGGCGCTGGGAGCTATACCGCGTCCGCCGGTGGTCACCATCATGGGCCACGTGGACCATGGCAAGACCACGCTGCTCGACTCCATCCGTTCCACCAACGTGGCCGGAGGCGAGGCGGGCGGAATCACGCAGCACATCGGCGCCTACAAGGTGAAGATTCTGGACACGAATTCGCCGGCGTATGGACGCGAGATCGTGTTTCTGGATACTCCCGGACATGAAGCGTTTACCCGCATGCGTTCCCGCGGCGCCAAAGCCACGGACATTGTGGTGCTGGTGGTGGCGGCGGATGACGGCGTGATGCCCCAGACTATTGAGGCCATTGATCACGCCCGGGCCGCGGAAGTGCCCATCATCGTGGCGGTCAACAAGGTTGACAAGCCTGATGCCCTGCCGGATCGAGTGAAAAAGCAGCTCGCCGACCGCGGGCTGATGCCGGAGGATTGGGGCGGCACCACCGTTTTCGTGGACGTTTCCGCCAAGCAGAAGACCAATCTCAATCTGCTGATGGAAATGATCTGCCTGGTGGCTGACCTGCAGGAACTCAAGGCAAATCCGGACCGTCCGGCGCAAGGCGTCGTGCTGGAGGCCAAGCTGGACCGCGGCCGCGGACCGGTGGCTACTGTGCTGGTGCAGAACGGCACGCTGCGCGTGAGCGATAACTTCGTAGTGGGCAACGTGTATGGCAAGGTGCGCGCCATGTTTGACGACCGCGGCAATGCTTTGGACGAAGCGCCGCCTTCCACCCCGGTGGAAATCCTCGGACTGGAGAGCCTGCCCCAGGCCGGCGACCAGTTTGTGGTGGTGGCCGACCGCGACCGCGCCCGCGACATCTCCGAGTACCGCGAGCAGAAGGCGCGTGAGGCGGAGCTGGCGAAGAGCTCGCGCATGTCGCTGGAAGGCTTGGCCCAGCAGATGAAGGCCGGGGGAAGCAAGGAGCTCTCCATCATCCTCAAAGGCGACGTGCAGGGCTCGGTGGAGGTGCTCAGCGACCTGCTCACCAAGATGTCGGGCGAAAAGGTGCGCATTAACCTGCTGCGCACCGGCGTGGGCGCCATCACGGAAAGCGATGTCTTGCTGGCTTCCGCTTCCAACGCCATCATTATCGGCTTCAACGTGCGGCCGGAGCGCAAGGCGCAGGAACTGGCGGAGCAGGAGAAGGTGGATATCCGCCTGCACTCGATCATTTACGAGCTGCAGGACGAGATCAGGAAGGCCATGAGCGGCCTGCTTGAGCCCACCATCAAGGAGACCTACCAGGGGCGGGCGGAGGTGCGCGAGACCTTCCGCATCCCCAAGGTGGGCACGGTGGCCGGCTGCTATGTGCAGGACGGCAGCATCAAGCGCGACTCCGAAGTGCGGTTGCTGCGCGACAACGTGGTGGTGTTCAAGGGCAAGATCAGCTCGCTGCGCCGCTTCAAGGAAGACGTCAGCGAGGTGCGCAACGGCATGGAGTGCGGCATCGCCATCGCTAACTACGGCGATGTGAAGGTCGGAGACGTCATTGAGGCCTTTGCCACCGAGCGGGTGGCCGCGGAAGCGCTTGCCTAAGGCGGGTTTCCAGTTTCGAGTTTCGAGTCAATTCGGACCGGCGAGAAACTGGAAACTGGAAACTGGAAACTTGGTCGCTCTTCTCACCCTCGAGCTGCGCATTGAAGGCGCCCATTCCCTGAAGGATAAGCGCCAGGTGCTGCGCAGCTTGAAGGACCGGGTGCGGACGCAGTTCAACGTCGCGGTGGCGGAACTGGACCACACTGATTTGTGGCAGCGCGCCACCCTGGGCGTGGTCAGCATTTCCGATTCCCGCGATTACCTGGACGGGCTGATGCAGAGCGTGGAGCGGCAATCCATGCGGCTGGCGAACAATGCCGGCGCGGAAGTGGCGGATTCCTTTCTCGAATTCCTGTGAGTCGTGAGAGTTTTTCGAACTTCCTGCAATCATTTGCCAGCAGACGCCCGCAAAGTCTTTTTTCCCGAAATGGGAAGCCAACAGGCGGAGGCACCCTAAGTGAGGCGTCCGCCTCCCCGATCTTTGGTATTCTCTAGCGTTCTTTTTGAGGGCCATGCCGGAACAGCGCAACCTGAGACATCGCCGCGAGAGGCTGGGCGAAGCCCTGCGGGAGGAGATTGAAACCATCCTGGAAGGCGAATTGGGTGATCCCCGCATCGGCCTGGCCAATGTTACGGCCTTGCAGTTGGCCCCCGACGGCAAGTCGGCCCACGTCCTGGTGGCGGTGCAGGGCGGGGAAGCGGAAGCCGGGCAAACCTTGCAGGGTCTTACGGCCGCCCGCGGGTTCATCCGCCATGAGCTGGCCGAACGGCTGCAACTGCGTCATGCACCCGAGCTATTTTTTGCGCTGGACAAGTCCCCGCAATATGAGGCTAGAATTGATCAACTTCTGAAGCGCATCAAGCAGAACAAATAATAAGCCCGCAAGCCAGCAGGCGTGTCCTGTGGCTGGCGGAAGTGTAAGGCCATGTTAAAAGAGGTTCTGAACGAAATTGGACGCCGCGACCGGTTCCTTCTGACCTCACATGCGCGGCCTGACGGGGACGCGGTGGGTTCGGTGCTGGCCTGCTGGCAAATCCTGCGCCAGCTGGGCAAGGAGGCCCAGGTGGTCATGGCCGACCCGGTGCCGGTCATCTACCGCCCCTTGCCCTTCGCCGATTCCATTGTGCAGGCGCGCGAGATAACGAACGGTTTTGACGCCGCCATCATTCTGGAATGCGACAGCGTGCAGCGCACCCGCCTGGAAGGCCTGGACGGCCGCTTCCTCATCAATATTGACCATCACAGCTCCGCCCGGCCCTTCGCCCACGTCAACTGGATTGATCCTCATGCCTGCGCCACCGCTGAGATGGTTTACCGGCTGGCGCGGCAGGCAGGAGTGCCCATCTCGCCGGAAATCGCAACTTGCCTTTACACGGCGGTTCTGACGGACACGGGTTCGTTCAGCTTTATAGGCACCAACGAGCACACCTTCGCCCTGGCTCGCGAACTGGTGCTGTGCGGGGCTGACGCCGCGCGCATCGCTCAGGGGGTGTACTTTTCCCATCCTGCTTCCAAGATGCGGCTGTTGGGCGCCGCCCTCTCCAACCTGCACCGCGAAGATAAGGTCACATGGATGTGGGTCACGCGCGAGCACATGGCGCGCTGCGAAGCCAGCGAGGAGGATTGCGAAGGCTTGGTGAATTACGCGCTGGCCATCGAAGGCGTGGAAGTCTCCATTTTCTTCCGTGAACTCGCCGACCACCGCTACCGCGTCAGCCTGCGCAGCAAGGGAGATGTGAACGTGGCCAAGGTGGCCGAGTATTTTGGCGGTGGCGGCCACGACTGCGCCAGCGGCTGCTCCATTGACGGTCCCCTCTCCGTGGCCGTGGCCCGCATCATGGCCCAGCTCCGCCTGAACCCCACCGTGCAGTAAACAGTAAGTCGGTTCGTGTCGCCGGCTCGCCCCATCTCCCAGGAGCCTGGACGAGCATGTCCTGGCTGCAAGGCCCGTGAGCGGGCACCAAAAGCCTTGCCATCTTTTGTCCCGCGCGGTTGCTTCGTCATAAACGTCGGCTGCCTCATGCTAGAATCCTCGCCCGAGGTGAGTCATGTCCGCAACGTCTTCAGAGTCCTCGATCGCGACAGAGCAGCGTCCTCAAGTCTCTCCCTTCCATCTTTTCCAAGCAATCAATGGCTACCAGTTGACCGACGCGATCCGGAGTGCAATAGAACTCGAAATCTTTACCGCGATTGGTGCCGGCCACGATACGCCGGCCGCCATCGCTCGGCAGTGTGGAGTTGCGGAACGTGGCGCGCGAATTCTTTGCGATTTTCTCGTTGTCAACGGTTTTCTCATGAAGTCGGGTCAGGAATATGCGCTTACCGAAGACAGTGCCACGTTTCTGGACCGCAAATCACCTGCGTACATGGGAACCTGCACGCGTTTTCTGCTCAATGACTCACTCCGAAAGCACTTTCACGCGCTCTCCGATGCGGTGCGCTACGGCGGCACCAGTGATCGCGTGGCGGTTGAGCCAGAATCACCCATCTGGGTCGATTTCGCACGCTCAATGGCTCCCATGATGATGATGGCCTCGCAGGAACTCGCGAAGATGATCATCGCCAATGAGACGCGCCCGTTGAAGGTGCTGGACATTGCCGCTGGACACGGCCTATTCGGGATTGCCGTGCTGCGAGCTAACCCGAATGCAAACGTCACGGCCGTGGATTGGAAGAACGTGCTGGAAGTGGCACGTGAAAATGCGGAGAAGTTTGGTGTTCTCGATCGTTACACAACGCTAGCGGGCAGCATCTTCGACGTGGATGTAGGCTCCGGGTACGACCTGGTGCTAATTCCTAATTTTCTTCACCACTTCGATGTGGAGACGAATGAAAATCTCCTACGGAAGTTGTATCGTGCCATCGTGCCGGGTGGACGAGTTGCTACGCTTGAATTTGTGCCCAACGAAGACCGCGTCAGCCCTCCAATGCCCGCGACGTTCGCTCTGATCATGTTAGCCGAGACACCGTCGGGGGACGCGTATACACGGGCGGAGCTTGAAAGCATGATGCGTAACGCAGGGTTTGCGCGCCACGAGTTCCATCCCATGCCGCCGTCGCCTCATTCGGTTCTGATTTCAAGGCGCGAATAGCGGTTACTCGCTGACAACCGAGAACTGACAACTGGCAACTGCATCCGAGAAGCGGGAACTGAGAACTGCCTGGGTGGAATGGCTCACCCTGGCTGGTTTCTGTGCCTTTCTGTTCTACTTCGGGCTGGGCGCCTTCGGGCTGGTGGGCGCCGACGAGCCGCGCTACGCCCAGGTGGCGCGGGAGATGCTCCAGCGCCATAACTGGGTGACGCCCTTCCTCTACGGCCATCCCTGGCTGGAGAAGCCGATCCTTTACTACTGGCAGGCGATGGTCGCCTACAAGATTTTTGGTGTGAGCGACTGGGTGGCGCGCCTGCCATCGGCCGTGGACGCTACCGCCATGGTGGTGGCGATTTACCTGTTCTTTCGCCAGTTTCGCCGCGGTTTCCAGCTGGACGCGGCCCTGATTACCGCCTCCACCGCGGGCATCATCGGGCTTTCGCGCAGCGCCTCCACCGACATGCCGCTGACCGCCACTTTCACCATTGCCCTGGTCGCATGGCTGGCATGGTATGAGGGAGGAAGACGGCGCTGGCTGCTGGTCTTCTACTTCTTCCTCGCGCTGGCGGTGCTCGCCAAAGGACCGGTAGCGGTGGTGCTGGCGGGTGTCATCATCCTGCTGTTCGCAGTTGCCTGGCGGAACCTGCAGCTCATCGCGCAAACCTTGTGGTGGCCGGGCGTGCTGCTCTTCTTTGCCGCCGCTCTGCCCTGGTATGCCGCGGTGCAGCGGGAGAATTCCACATTCTTCCACAGCTTTATTCTGGAGCAGAACTTTGCCCGCTTCAGCAGCAATCTTTACCACCATTTGCAGCCCTGGTGGTACTTCGTTCCCGTGCTGCTGCTGGCGGTTGTTCCGTGGACTTTCCTGGTGGTCGCCGCGTTTGCCGGGGCGATACGCCGCTGGAAGCGCGAACCCGATGTAGAAGACAAGACTATTCCCGCCGACAGCTTCTTCCTGACCTGGATCACGGTGGTGCTGGTGTTCTTCTCCGCTTCACAATCCAAGCTGCCTGCCTACATCCTGCCGGCGGCGCCGGCCTGCGCCATGCTGCTGGCGGATTATCTACAACGGGCGATGGCGGCGGGCAGACGGCCGCATGCGGCCTGGCTGCTGTTGCATGCAGCCCTGGCCGCCGGAGTGATGGGACCGGCGCTGCTGGTGGCCTACATCGTTCTTGGGCAGCGCGCTACGGGACAGGCGCTGGGCATCGCCATTGCGGTTTCGGCGGCCATGTTCGCCGCTATCCTGATCACGCTGGCACGCCGAGGGGTGCGTGTGCTGCGCTTCATAACCCTGATCCCGGTGATCCTGGCAGTGGCTCTTATCCTGCGTCTGGGTGGTTCGCCGCTGGACCGCACGCAGTCGGCGCGGCCGGTGGCCCAGGAATTGGCGGCCATGGAGACCACGCCCTTGCCCATCGCCGTCTTCAACGCCACGCGCGAGACAGAATACGGCCTGGCCTTTTATCGCAACCAGGTGATTGCCAACTACAATCGCGGCGAGATTCCCGCCAGCCAGCACCTGCTGGTGGCGCGTGAAGGCTCGGAAGAGCAGTTGAAGGCGCTGCTCCCCGATCGCCGCATTTCTCACCTGGGCGGTCTGGCGACGGAGCGCCTGGAATATTTCTGGGTGAGCGCGCCGGGCATGGCGATGCCGGGCATGAAACACCAGTAGTCAGGAGTCGGGAGTCAGTACCAGGGTAGTTGGTAGTTAGTAGCTGGCAGTTAGTGGCCGGCACCAACTACCAACTAGCAGTTACGCCGGTTGCGGCTGCGAGGCGCGTACTACGCGGTCATAAATCCATAACAGCGCGGCGGTGAGCACGCCTACTCCCGCCAGGGCCATCCAGATTCCACCCGGGCGGTGCAGCACTTCCCCGAATTGATGGAACAGCAAACCGCCAAACCAGCCGCCAATCAGCGATCCGATCCCGATGGGCAAAAAGGCAAATCCCATGTACGTCCCCTGCTGGCCGGAAGGCGCCAGGTGGGAAATGTATTCGTAGTAGCGTGGCGCCTGCGTAATTTCGCCCAGCGATATGGCGAAGAGGGTAACAATCACCAGGGCCGGCGTGGGGTGGACCGCCAGGATAAGCCAGGCCAGCCCTGAGATCAGCGTGCCGATAATTACGGCGCGAAACGCCGGTATCTTCCGCGTCAAAAAGCTGGCCACCATCTGCAGCGAGATCACGGTCAGAGGTCCGGTTACAAGCATGAGTTCCGTATCGAACTTAGCATCAACGAACTCATGCACGTACAGCGGCAGGATGATGAATTCCTGCCAGTAAACGATCCAGTAGCCAGTGAAGATGATCAGGAAAAGCATGAATCGTGGATTGGAGATGACGGTCCAGAAATTGCGCGCTGCCTGGCCCAGGCTGGCGGTCTGCACTTCTTCGGGTCGGCGCGGCTCGCGGAAGAATAGCAGCACCGCGAAGAACATCAGGAACACGCTGAGCGCGGCCACGCGAAAGACATTGCTCACACTCATATGCCGATGGACGAGTGAAGCCACAAACGGTCCCGCCGCCCCGCCGATGTTTACCAGGGTGTAATAAATCGAATAGCCGATGGAGCGGACATTGTCCTGCGAGGTGCGGGCCGTGGTTCCTACGACGCACGGTTTGACCAGCGCGATGCCCAAAGCCGGCAGGGCCAGCACAAAGGCGACCACCACAATCAGCGGCACGGCATTGCGCACCGGCGCGAACCACGGCGCGCCCAATGAGCCCAGCAGGAAGTAGGCGCAGGTCAGAATCAGATAGGCGAGAGACAGCGAGCGGCGGAAGCCCATCCGGTCGGCCACCGCTCCGCCAAACGCCGCCAGGAACCACACCAGCCCGCCAAACAAGCCGGCAAGACTGCCTGCCTGCTCGGCGGGGAAACGCAGGGTTTCATGCAGGTAGCGGGCCAGCGAGGCAAATGCCGCGTAGTAGGAGAGCCGTTCGAAAAGCTCGCTGATGTTGGCGACCCAGAAGGGGCGGGTGAAGCCGGTGCGGATCTCGTGCCAGCGCTGCGACAGGCTCAAAGTGTTCTCCCCGGGCCCGCCGCTAGTCTATGGCAGCCCGCAATCTTGCCTCGATTTCGGCCGCCGTGCGGCCGGCAACGCGAATCACCTTGTTACGGCTGGTTTGGCCGCCGACTATCGTAACTGAGCCGCGCGGCACATTCAAAAATTCCGCCAGAAACTCGATGCAGGCCTGGTTGGCCCTGCCTTCCACCGGCGGCGCGGTGAGCGCCAGTTTGAGCGCATCGCCCACCACGCCGGTGATGCCGTTCTTCCGGGCCCTGGGATGGACCTTGACGGCGAAGGTGGCCCCGGCGGCCGTGTCGCGGATGGGAATCACGAACCTATTTCACCACGGAGGCACGGAGACACAGAGAATTTTTGATTGAAGATTGATGATTGACGATTTGAGAATCGGTACTTGGCAGTTGGCCAGTAAACCCTTTCGGTAGATTTCAAGAAAACCTGCATGGCACCTGGAAAAGCAGCAACAACCGTGGCTGAATGCCAATTGCCAATTGCTGGTTTTCCTTCGTGTCCTTTACGGTTAATGCTTCGCTCTTTCCCCGAAGATGGCCGTGCCTACGCGCACGCATGTCGAGCCTTCTTCGATGGCGACTTCGAAATCGTGGGACATACCCATGGAGAGCACATCCAGACTGACGCCTGGAAGGTGACGCGCGGCGATCTGGTCGCGCAGTTCGCGAAGGCGTCGGAAGTAGGGCCGGGCCTGCTGCGGGTCTTCGGTGAAAGGGGGGATGGTCATCAGCCCGCAAATTT
>DASVBI010000592.1:0-6013 GCA_036375915.1 Terriglobales bacterium
GCCGGCTTCGTCCCCTGTCAATGCATGCTCGCGCTGCGCAATCGCGAGCGGAAAGAGCAGACGCGACGGATGAATGAGCGCAATCCCTACGCCCTTTTTCGCGGTGTTTACAGCCGGGTCGCCCGGCAACTCGGAGTGGACCGCTCCTATGTGAGCCGCGTGGCCCGTGGTGAGAGGCGGTCCGAGGAAATCGAAGAAGCGCTGCGCTCTGAACTGCGCCGCGTGGAGGCGGCCCTGAAAGCCCTGGGCAAGAACCTGCCCGCCAGCCGGCGTGGCCGCAAGACCAGCGTCCTGATAGTGGACGATGAGCGCATTGTCGCCCACAGCATCGCCGACATCCTTTCACTTCACGGGTTTGAAACCCGCGTCGCCTACGACGGCCGGCAGGCCATTCGCCAGGTGCTGGAGGATTGCCCTGACGCCATTATTACGGACGTCGTCATGCCCCGGGTCAACGGCATCGAGGCCGCCAAAGCTATCCAGGAGATGTGCCCAGACGCCCGCATCCTGCTCTTCTCCGGTCAAGCCGCCACTTCCGACCTGCTCAAGACCGCCGAAGAGCAGGGTTACTCCTTTGAGTTGCTTCCCAAGCCGCTCCACCCCGACGTATTGCTCAGCAAGCTCAACCAGTTAGACGCTGCACCCCTCTAAGTGCCTGGAGGCTGGACGCGAGGGCCAATTCCTGCATCTAATTTTCCCAGCTTACCTGGAAAACTACGAGCGACCGGGACGGAGTTACTGGCTCCGCGCTATGGGAGAGCCTCTGCTGTCCCTCCAGGAGCTCCAAGGAGGATTGGTGCGCAAGAGCTTACTCGGTGTGTTGTGTTTGTTGATAGCCGTGGGTGCGCAGGCACAGAAGAATGATATTGCCCTCACCGGCGGCGGTTATTTCAACGTCAGCAGTCCGCTTAGCCTGGGCGCGGCTCCGGCGCTGGAAGGAACCTTCGCCCACCGCATTGCATCCCTGCCCCTGCTCGGAATCTACGCTGAATTGCCGGTAGCCGGCTCCTTCAGTTCCAATATCCCCACTCTCAGCGGGCTCACCGTAGCCCGCAGTTACACGTCATTGTTCATTACTCCGGGAGTGCGGCTTCGCCTGGCTCCCTCGTTTCCCATATCGCCCTACATTGCAGCAGGATTGGGGTACGCGCGTTTTAACCGCGAGGCTTTTAACGGAACTACGAGCGCTGACAGCACCTTTGCCTTCGACATCGGCGGCGGCTTGGACCTCAAGATTTTGCCCATCGTGGGGCTGCGCGCCGAGGTCCGCGACTTCAACTCTGGCGGCATCGGCCTGGAAACCCTGGCCCTGGGCCGGCAGAATAACCTCTTTGTAACCGCGGGAATTGCCCTGCGCTTTTGACCGGGAGGCGGGGCTGATTTCTCCCTTGGAGAGCTGCCGTGCAAGCCTGGCCGGCTTTTAGGGCAGAAAGGCCTCCGGCAAAGAAAATTTGATGCTCCGGGGAGTAGCCCTTCATCAAACCATCAGCCACTCAAAACGAGCCCTGGAGAACAGTTTAGGAGTAGAGTAGAGAATAACTTTGGCCGGGTTGGGGTTGTTACCTTTGGAAACCCGCCGGTCCGCCTAGAGGTTCAGCTTGCCTGACGGTTCCTGCCGGCGAGCGGGAGTAGGAAAGTATGAAGTACCGTATTATCGCGCTGTTCACGGTGTGCCTGTTCGCTGCCACCCTTTTTGCCGCCAACAAGAAGGATGAAGTTCCCAAGGAAGTGCAGGACGGCAGCCTCAACGACGTTTCCGCCATCGGCCACCGCAATGTCGGTTGTAACAAAGGCCTGGGCAACTGGTACAGCATTGACTCTCAGGTCAACATGGGCCGCCAGTACGCCCAGCAGGTGGAGTCCTCGGTCAAGCTGATCAAGGACCCGGTGATTGGCGAGTACATTAACCGCGTTGGCCAGAACCTGGTGCGCAACTCCGACTCCAAGGTGCCTTTTACTATCAAGGTGATTGATTCCGACCAGGTCAATGCTTTCGCCCTGCCGGGCGGCTTTTTCTATGTCAATTCCGGCCTGATTCTGGCGGCTGACAACGAAGCCGAACTAGCCGGCGTCATGGCCCACGAAATTGCCCATGTGGCGGCCTGCCATATCGCCCGCGAGCAGACTCGCGGCAACCTGGCCAACATTGCTTCCATCCCTCTTATCTTTGTCGGCGGCGGCATTGGTTATGCCGTGGAAAGCGCCGCCGGCCTGGCTCTGCCCGTTACCTTCATGAAGTTTTCCCGCGGCTTTGAAGCCGAGGCCGATTATCTCGGCGTGCAATACCTTTACAAAGCCGGCTACGACCCGCAATCCTTCGCCGCCTTCTTCGAGAAACTGGAGGCCTTGGAGAAAAAGAAGCCTGGCTTCCTCGACAAGGCCTTCGATAGCCATCCCCCCACCCCGGCGCGTGCGGCACAGACGCAAAAGGAAATCGCCAAGATCCTGCCCGCGCGCGATGAGTACGTGGTGGATACCTCCGAATTTGAGGATGTGAAAGCCCGGCTGGCGCACATCGAGAACCGGCGCAAGGTGCAGAATCCCAACGGCAAGCCTGAGCCCAGCCTGCGCCGCACCCAGCAGCCTGGCGACAGCACCGGCACCGGGGGCAAGGACGACGACCATCCCGTGCTCAAGCGCACCGGCAGCGACTCACACTGATTATCGCGGCGCCTGCTGAAACGGTTCCCCCGCGGGAATAAACATTACCGGCACGCCGGGGAAAAGCGGCCGCAGCCAGCGCGCGCAATACTCCATTCCTGACTCTTCCGACACTTCATGCCCGAGAAGGATCAGCGCCTTGCGCCGGCCCTCGGCGGCCGCATCGCGCGCGTATTCCACCGTCTCCCACTCCCGTGACTCGCCCGCCACCAGCACCTGCACGTCATCCCGTTCCAGCTCTTTCAGTTCTTTGTCCTCGCCTGAGGCTCCCGGCAGGTAAGCCACGTCGGTCACGCGCAGCAGCGGATCGCCCACAATTCTTATGGACCGCGAGTTCAGTTTGGCCCGCAAATCCGCCGCCAACTGGCCCACTGTGGTGGCGGGCAGGGTGAATGCATTCTGCTCGTAAGGCCGGCGGTACCTTCCCCAGCCCACCGCGTCCGTGAATCCCTCTATGATGCCGTCTGGCTTGCGCCAGTGCCACTCGTCGTGAAATCGCCAGATCACCAGGTGGTGGTCGCGGATGTAGCCCATCTTCTGCTCAAATACCGGGTCGCCCTTTAGAAACCCAGTCTCATCCCGGTGGTTATAGAAGGTCGGCTCGTGGGTGATGATCAGGTTGGCGCCCGCCGCCACCGCTTCCTGCAGCACTTCGTACGTGGCCAGGAAGGTGGTGACAATGCCGGTCACCGGCGTGTTTGGATCGCCGGCTTTGAACGTGTCCACCGTGTCTGGGTCCACCGGCGCGCTGATCTGGGCTTTGATTTTGTCTATCGCTTGCTGGGCCGTCAGTTGTTTCTGGCCGCTCGCCGGCCAGGCGCTTGTGACCACCACTGCCAGAATCAGACCCGTGGTTCGCCGTCCAAAAAAGGAACACATGCTTGGCATTGTAGCCAAGCGCCGGGGTGTGTGAGAACTCAAGCATGAGGGTTGGGTTGGGGCAAGACCATGAGTCCAGCCGCGCAGCAGGGGCGTAAGCCTGAACAAAATCTGGGCCCTGGCGGGGCGAAAGGGGAATCCACACAGCAGGACTGCATGTCGCGTTTTCGCTCCAGCCCCGGCAGGGGCGGCCCAGTAAAGCCCAGGACGGAAGTCCTGGGTATCTGGCGGAAACAATATTCGAGTGCCGGCGGGACGGCACGCCAACAACCCCCAAAAACCGCCGTAACCTTTTCCCCGCCTCCCCAGTTAATCTCTATGGGGCAGGGAACACCTTGCCGGGGAGAACCGTTGAAGGCTCCCAAACTGGAAGCCGAGGACGAGCGGCAGCTCATTGCGGCGGCACAGCGTGATCCCAGCTGCTTCGCCGAGCTTTACGAGCGCAACTTCGAACGCGTTTACGCGTTCGTGGTCCGCCGTGTGCGCAATCGCGCCGAGGCCGAGGATGTCACCTCCGAAGTCTTCCACCGCGCCCTGGCCAACTTGCGCCGCTTTGAATGGCGAGGCGTGCCTTTCGCGGCCTGGCTCTACCGTCTGGCCGCCCATGCCGTGGCTGACCGCCGGCAGCAGGCGGGCCGCGAGACCGGGCTGCCCGCGCCTGCGGACGAATTGCCCGATCCCGACCCGGTGGCCATGCGCCAGGTAGAGGAACGCGCCACCTTGTTTCGCTTCGTAAACGAGCTGCCGCCCGACCAGCAGCGCGTGGTGGTTCTGCGTTTTGTGGAGCAGAAAAGCATTCGTGAAATCGCTCAGCACCTGCGCCGCAGCGAGGGCGCAGTCAAGCAGTTGCAGTTTCGCGCCCTGCAGAGCCTGCGGGCGCGCATGAGGAGGGCCCATGCCTAAGCGCTCTCTTAGCGGTCAGCTCGATCAGGCCGTGCAGCTTCTGCTCTCCCGGCCCGATTCGCTGCTGCCCTCGGCGGAAGCCGAACTCGCGCCCCTGGTGAGCCTGGCCGCCTCCCTGCGCGACTTGCCCCGTGAAGAATTCAGGCTGCATTTGAAATCCGAATTGCAAAGGAGCTCATCCATGGCTACTCAAGCCAAGCCCGAACCCGTCAGCTACATTCGCGAAGGTTTCCACACCATTACCCCCTACCTCATCGTCCAGGGTGCGGCGGAATTCAGCGATTTTTTGAAGGCCGCCTTCGGCGCCAGAGAACGCCTGCGAATGCCTCTGCCGGACGGCTCCCTGATGCACGCCGAGGCGGACATTGGCGGCTATGTCATCGAGTTCGCTGACGCCAGCCAGCAGTTTCCGCCTCGGCCCTGCGAGCTCCATCTCTACGTCAGTGATGCTGATGCCATCTACGCTCGCGCCGTGGCCGCCGGCGCGACTTCCATCTTTGCCCCCGTCAACCAGGATTATGGCGACCGCGAGGCTTACGTGCAGGACAGGTTTGGCAATCACTGGTACATCGCCACCCCCATCAGCTGGACTCCGCCCGCCGGAGGCCCGCCCGCGGTGCAGCCTGTGTTCCATCCCCGCGGCGCGGACCAGTTTATGCAATTCCTGAAGGACGCTTTCGACGCGGAGGTTCTCGGCGATGTGCCCCGTTCCCCCGAAGGCGCGGTGCTGCACGTAACTATGCAGATCGGCGACAACACCCTCGAGATCGGCGAGGCTCACGGCCAGTTCCAGCCTGTGCCCTGCGCCCTGCATCTCTACGTTCCCGATACCGACGCTGTCTACCAGCGCGCCCTGCGCGCCGGAGCTGCATCTACCGAAGCCCCCAATGACAAGCCCTACGGCGACCGCAGCGCCGGCGTGAAGGATGCCTTTGGCTTCCAGTGGTTCCTTGCTACCCACATCCGAGACGTCGCCTTGCCGCTTCCCCTCCGCCGGCTTGATTTCGTTACCATCCGCAGCGCCAACCTGGAACGCGCTCGCCGTTTCTACGTTGACACCCTGCAATTCCCCGTGCTCGACGAGAGGAAAGGAGAATACTTCCGCATCGCCATTGCCGGCGTTTCGCTTTGTGTTGATTTCGACGCCGGCTTCGCCGGCCAGCAACCTAACCAGATCGGGATCGCCGTTTCCCACCTGGGCTTCACTCGCGAAGGCCTGCGCAGCCGCGGAATTAAGTTCACTGAGGGCCGGCGGGAGAACGAGACCTGGCTGTCCGTCAAGGATCCCGATGGCCACGAGATCCTCTTCCTCGAGGAGAAGTGACCCGCTCCTGTAAACTCAACCGCGATGGTTATCCTCGCCATCGCTGCTGCTGTTCCAGCGCTCATCTGGGGCTATCTGCTGCTGGGGCGCGGCCGCTTCTGGCGGATCGGAAACCTGATTGTGCGGCCCGCTGGCGTTTCCGCTGCGGCGCGCCGCGTTGCGGTAATTATTCCTGCGCGCAATGAAGCCGCCGGCATTGCCCGCAGCATCGCCTCGTTGCTCGAATCGGCGGATGGCTCGCTCCAC